>JAUVHF010000157.1 GCA_030593425.1 Anaerolineales bacterium | reverse complement strand
ATCGATAGCCTGATGGATATGGAGGCTTCTTCATAGGGGTTGAAGGGGCGTTGGAGAGGAGCCTCCTAGCATAGTAGCAACGCTGTCTCGAGTGTACTTAGAGGTACACTCTTTTTATTGAAAGGAGATGAAAATGAGGTTAGAACTTATGGCTCGCCTAATAGGTATGATCTTCTTTGGTGCTCTCGGTTGGCTCCTAGCCGATTTCCTAGGCAAGAGGACGGGTGAAATCCACACGCCATCATTTATCCGCTATTACCTCTCCTTCGTCCTGGCCGGGGGAGCGTTAGGACTCCTGGCTACCCCCTGGCTGATCCTCAGGCCTTTTCGTTGGTTTCGAGGCCAGATCAAGCAGATCCCAGCCCGTCACCTCTTGGCTGGCGTGCTGGGCCTAGCCATCGGTCTAGTGATATCCCTCCCCTTCGCCTACGCCCTCTCCAACCTTCCCAGCCCCTGGGGGAAAGTGACGCCCCTCATCTCCAGCCTCCTCTTTGGCTTCTTGGGGGTCGCCGTCCTAGTCATAAGGGAGGAAGATCTGATGGGGATCATCGGCAGCCGTTTCTCCAAAGAGATCCTCTCCCGCCCCGACGGCCCTTCCGTCCTCCTGGACACTAGCGTCATTATAGATGGCCGCATCGCTGACATCAGCCAGACCGGCTTCATCGGAGGGACGATGCTCGTTCCCCGCTTCATCTTGGATGAACTCCAATACATCGCCGACTCCCCCGACACCCTGAGGCGGAATCGAGGAAGGCGGGGCCTGGATATGCTGAACAAACTCCAGAAGGAATCGGTCGTGCCCATCCGTATCACCGACATGGATGTGGAGGATATCAGAGATGTGGATGGGAAACTGGTGAAGTTAGCCAAAACCCTCCGTTGTCCCATCGTCACCAACGACTACAACCTTAACCGGGTGGCGGAACTGCAAGGCGTGCGGGTTTTGAACATCAATGAGTTGGCCAACGCTGTGAAAGCGGTTTACCTGCCCGGCGAGTCGTTACGGCTACACATTCTTCAAGAGGGCAAGGAACCAGGACAAGGCGTAGGCTACCTAGACGATGGGACCATGGTGGTAGTGGAGAATGGGCGTCAATACATAGGTAGCAGTATAGATGTCGTAGTCACCAGGGTCCTACAGACGGTTGCCGGGCGGATGATCTTCGCCCGTGCGGAGGAGAAGGGGTCTTAGAATGACCATGATAACCGTTTCCCGGCAATTGGGGAGCCACGGAGGCGAGATCGGCGCTCGGGTGGCTGAAGCGCTGGGGCTACGGTTCGTGGATCGGGAGATAATCCGCCAGGCCGCCCGAGAGGCTGGTGTGCCAGAGGTGGCCCTTCGAGAGATGGAATACGAGGGGCAGCGGAGTGTCATCGAGCGCATCCTGAATAGCATGAAGAGCATGCCCCCCATCCCCCCTACGCCAGAGGCCTCCCTGCGGGAGCCGGCGGCCTCCATACCGGTGCCCTTTGGGGGCATCCTCAGCCCGGCCATCCCGCCTTTCGCGGCCACCATGGACGACTACGTTCACATGGTAGGGATGGTGATCCGGGATCTGGCCAAGGGCGGCGACGTGCTTATCGTGGGCAGAGGCAGCCAGGGGTTGTTGCGCGATCTCCCCCAGGCTCTCCACCTCCAAGTGGTAGCCCCCTTCGAGCAGCGGGTGGAGACGATAATGGAACGGGAGGGGCTGGAGCCTCGCGAGGCGACAGCCCGGGTGAAGGCCAGCGACCAAACCCGCCGAGAATACCTGAGGCGGTATCATGGGGTGGAATGGCTGGATCCTACCCTCTACGACTTGGTCATTAATACGGGTAAGATGCC
This sequence comes from Anaerolineales bacterium, assembly GCA_030593425.1. Taxonomy (GTDB): domain Bacteria; phylum Chloroflexota; class Anaerolineae; order UBA7937; family UBA7937; genus UBA7937. The sequence continues at coordinate 2,376 of JAUVHF010000157.1, read as the reverse complement.
CATCCCTCTGGTGGTAGAAATGGTGGTGGCGGCGCAAGGCTAAGACGGGGCCTCCAACCGAAGGGTAAGATAGATAAGGGGAGCAAAATTGGCCAACCTTCTAAGGATCTCCCGTTGCACCTGTCTGGGGGATGCCTAGTTGGCATCCCTGGCCTTAGGCAAGACCATCCCAGAGAGGTGAGATATGCAGATCTATAACACCCTTAGCCGACGTAAAGAGGAGTTTATCCCCTCCAAGGATAAAGAAGTTCGTATGTACGTCTGCGGGCCTAACCTCTACGGCCCCTGCCATGTAGGCCATGCCATGTCCTACATCTTTTTCGACGTCCTCCGCCGCTACCTGGAGTGCCGAGGCTACACGGTCCAACATGTCCAAAACTTCACCGACATCGAGGATCGGATCATAGAGACCGCTCAGGCTCTGGGCATCTCGGTCAACGAGTTAGCCGAAAGGTATATCGAGCGCTTCTTCGCCGAGATGGATGCCCTCAACGTTAAGCGAGCCCATCACCACCCCCGAGCCACCGAGGTCATCGACAAGATGATCGAGATCATCCAAGGTCTGATCGCCAAAGGACACGCTTACGTGATAGATGGGGATGTCTATTTCAGAGTGACGAGCGATCTCGACTACGGCAAACTGTCAGGCCGCACCCTGAAAGAGATGCAAGCCGGGGCTCGCATAGAGGTCGATCCCCGCAAAGAGAACCCTATGGACTTCGCCCTCTGGAAGGCGGCCAAGCCCGGCGAGCCGAGTTGGGATAGCCCCTGGGGCCCGGGGCGGCCGGGCTGGCACATCGAATGCTCGGCCATGGCTATGAAGTTTCTGGGAGAGCAGATCGATATCCATGGCGGAGGACAGGATGTTCTCTTCCCCCACCATGAGAACGAGATCGCCCAATCGGAGTCCTACACGGGAAAGGTGCCCTTCGTCAAATATTGGGTGCATAACGGGCTGCTCCGTCCCTCGGAGGAAGAGGAGAAGATGACCAGACATCTAGCCAATTTTGTGAGTTGCCAAGAGGCGCTAGAGAGTTATAGCCCCGATGCTATCCGCCTCTTCATCCTCTCCTCCCACTATCGGAGCGCCCTCACCTGGTCGGAGGAGGGGGTATTGGCCGCGGAGCGAGGAGTGGAACGGTTGCGCGCCGCCCTCAGGCCGCCTTATGGGGAAGATGGCCCGGTCTCCCCAGAACTAGCCCCAAAGGTAGAAGAGACACACCGGGCCTTTCAGGGGGCGATGGACGATGACCTTAACACCGCTCAGGCTTTGGCTACCCTGTTCGACCTGGCGAGGGCCATTAACCAAGCCAGAGACGAAGGGACAGGAGATCAGACCTTCTTCGCCGCTCAAGAGGGCTTAAAGGAACTGGCCGGCGTCCTGGGCCTGAAACTGGAGGCCGAGGCCAAAGGGATAGCCATCAAACCCTTCATCGACCTCTTGGTGAGCGTTCGTGACGAGTTGCGAGCCGCCAAATCCTACCAGTTGTCAGACAAGATCCGGGAGGAACTGAGCAAACTAGGCGTCATCCTAGAGGATGGGCCAGGAGGCACCACCTGGCGGTGGGGCTGAACTTGACCAAGGAAGGGTTAGTGGGTATAATTATTGAATTAAAGCCGATGTGGCTCAAGGATAGAGCAGGGGTTTTGTCCTTCGCTTCGCTGGCGTAGCTCAAAGGCAGAGCAGCGGTTTTGTAAACCGCCGGTTGGAGGTTCGATTCCTCCCGCCAGCTTGCGCTCAGGATCCTGAGCACGCTGAAGGCGTGCGAATGGATAAACCGCCAGTTGTGGGTTCGAATCCCACCGTTGGCTTACAAACCTAGGACTTTAGCAAGGCTACCATGGAGGGTTAAACTACTATCACTTTCAGCGAGGGCAGGTACCCAAGTGGCCAAAGGGGACTGACTGTAAATCAGTTGGCATACGCCTTCGGAGGTTCGAATCCTCCCCTGCCCACTCTACAGACCAGAAGTTGGAAAAGGCGATATCCAACCTTTACTTTTTAATATCCAACAGGCCCACGTAGCTCAGGCGGTAGAGCACATTCTTGGTAAGAATGAGGTCCCCGGTTCAAATCCGGGCGTGGGCTCCACAAGCGAAAGGAGAAGGTAGATGGCTAAGGAGAAGTTCGTAAGGGACAGGCCCCATGTGAACGTGGGGACCATAGGTCATGTGGATCATGGGAAAACCACCCTTGCCTCGGCGATGACCAAGGTGCTCTCTTACAAGGGGTTGGCCCAGTTTAGGCCTTTTGACACCATCGACAACGCCCCAGAGGAGAAGGCCAGGGGGCTAACCATCGCCATCAGCCATTTGGAGTACTCCACAGAGAAGCGCCATTACGCCCATATCGACTGTCCAGGTCATGCCGACTAC
>JAUVHF010000052.1 GCA_030593425.1 Anaerolineales bacterium | reverse complement strand
GATGACCCCCAGGAGATCCCCCGACTTCTGGACAGGCTGGAGGAAGGGTACGAGATGGTCGTCGCTTGGCGGCGTGACCGTCAGGATCCCCTCTCCAAGAGGTTGCCCTCCAGGATCTTCAATGGGGCGGTCTCTCTCTTGACCAGGGTAGAATTGCACGATCTCAATTGCGGCTTTAAGGCTTTTCACAGGGAAGTGATCGCTAACCTCAAACTCTATGGAGAGTTACACCGTTTCATTCCGGTTCTCGCCCATTGGAGAGGGTATCGTGTAGCCGAACTAGCGGTGGTTCACCATCCGAGAAAATATGGCAGATCCAAATATGGAGTGGAACGCTTGGGGCGGGCCTTCATTGACTTCGTAGTAGTTCTCTTCCTGACCCGCTATCTGAAGCGGCCGTTGCAGCTCTTCGGAAGCATAGGAGCCGTACTCTTCCTCTTCGGTTTCGGTATAGGTATGTACTTCATCGTTTTGTGGTTTAGATTAGGCGGGATCGGATTCCGCCCCTTGCTCTTCGCCGGCATATTGGCCATGATCGTGGGGATCCAGATCGCCTCCATCGGTCTATTGGGGGAGATGATCAGGCATTTCACCTACCATCCAGAGGAGGAGTATTCTATCGATGGGGAGATGGGATAGGGTTCACCGAGGTTTAGTGGATAAGATGCCAAGAAGAGGGTGGAGCGTACTCGTGGTGGCTCTAGCCTACGCGTTGATCACTGTGGCCATGACTTACCCTGTTGCCTTCCGTCTATCCTCCGCTGTGGCCGGTTTAGAGGGGGAGGATGCCCTTCAATATGTATGGTCGCTCTGGTGGACCAAGAAGGCTCTGCTCGACCTGCATACGAGTCCGGCCGATCTCACTTACCTCTACCATCCCACCGGTGCCTATCATCCCATGGTGGCGGTGACCCCCTATGCCGAATTTCTTGCCCTTCCTCTCGTGTCGCTGTGGGGTCCGGTGATCGCCTACAATATCGAGTTTCTGATCTCCTTCGTCCTTACGGGGCTGACCACCTATCTATTCTGTTACTACCTGACCGGGGACAAGCGAGCCTCCTTTGTGGGAGGGCTCATCTTCGCCTTTTTCCCCAATCGGACCTTTCATGCTCTAGGTCATCTACCCCAAATCACCACTTATTGGTTGCCTCTGTACGCCCTATTCCTATTCCGGCTCCTGAGGAATCCGAAACGCAAGAATGCTTTCTCTTGCGGCATCCTCTTGGCATTATCGCTCTTGGTGCACATCATGCATATCGCTTACTTTATCATCCCCTTCACCTTGCTCTTTTTCTTATACTACTGGGTTGTAGACCGCCGATTGATGAGCCCACGTTTCCTGAAAGGCTTCTTGATGGCGCTACTCTTGGCTGGCCTTCTGACCGCTCCCCTCTTCATCCCTTTCGTGGTGGCCAAGTTCACCGGACGGCTGGGCTACCTTCGAGTGGGAAAAACGGTTAAGTATTCGGCGGATCTCTTGGCTTTCTTTACCCCTTCTGCTGGCCACCCTGTCTTCGATAAGATCGGGGCCGCTCGCCGTTTAAGGCAACAGGTGTTGCCCTTTGCGCCCGGCCCTCAGGATGATGAGACCTTGGTATATGTGGGGTTTGTAGCCTTGGCGCTAGGCCTTTGGGGTAGTATCAAGGAGCGAAAGAGAGGAGGCCTCTGGATCATCCTGGGATTGACCGCTGCCTTGCTCTCTCTGGGGCCTTTCCTCAAAGTGGGAGGGAAGGTGATGCTCCTCGAGATCGGCGGGTGGAGGGGGGGCATCCCCTTGCCCTACGGCTTGGTTGAGAGGCTGCCTTTTTACGAGTGGGGACGCACTCCGGCTAGATTGACGGAGACGACGATGTTTTGCCTAGCGATATTGGCCTCTTATGGTCTCAGGGCTCTTCTCGCCTCGCTTAAGGGTCAGAGGGCGAAGACGGTCCTGACCCTTGGGTTAGCCATTCCCCTTCTCTTCGAATACGTGGTAGTCTTTCCCTTTCCCACCGGTGACGCATCGGTTCCCCCTTTCTATCGTGGCTTGGGCCGGGAGGAGGATTACGCTATCCTGAACATACCTCTGTACCAACACTATGTTAGTAATGTTAATATGTACTATCAGACGGTGCATGAGCACAAGATCGTGGGGGGATACATCCACCGGGTGCCGGCGGACGCTCTCCCGGTGGCGAGGTATCTTGAAAGGTTGGTTGACCCCTTCCCCCAGGGTGATGACATAGTCGCTATCCCAGGCGGAAAGGAAGGTCTGAATATACTGAGCCGCAATCAAATAAGATATGTCGTGCTCCACCCCCCTTTCCTGAAGCCCCAAGAGGCCGATGAGCGAGCATCCTTCCTGACCGACCTTCTGGGAGAGCCAGTTTATGCAGACGGGTCGATCTCCGTTTTCTTGGTGCCCCCTTCCCCTGGCGGAAGCGATGCCCCGGCTATGGCGTTGGGGGAGAATTGGTATCCCCTTGAGGATGTGGAAGGCACCCCTTTCCGCTGGATGAGCAACGAGGGAACGATATACGTTAATGTGGCCTCCGGAGGGGAGTACCGCCTCCACTTCTTCGCCTACCCTTTAGGAGAGGCGAGGCATCTCCAAGTCATGGTCGACGGAGAACCGGTGGGCCAGTTCTACGTGGAGAGGTTCCAAGGTCATGTAACAAAGCCCTTCTTCGTAGGGGGAGGAGAGTGGGGCGCTATCGGGTTCTATGTCCAGGAGGGGTGCCAGAGACCTAACGAGCTCTTCGGCGGCGGGGGGGATTTCAGATGTCTGAGTATATTATTTCAGAGTGTGGATATCTTGCCCGCTCAGACCGGGAATGAACAATAGCCAGGGGGTCGCCTCGCCCTATCGCTGGCTTAAAAGGAGATGAGGCGAGGGGTTAGTTTGGGAGGACAAGGAGATGGAGGGGAAGCGATCTAGCAAAGGCCGAAGCGAGATGATCGAAGAGCGAGAGGTCCGGTTATCCGTTATCATCCCCCTGTTCAATGAGGAGGAGAATATCGAACCCCTTTACCTCCGTCTCAAGGAAGTCTTGGAGGGGTTGGAGATCGATTATGAGATGGTCATAATCGACGATGGGAGTACCGATGGCGGCTTTGCGATCCTCAAAAGGCTGCACGAGGCGGATCATCTCCTCAAGGTGGTTCGGTTGCGTCGCAATTTTGGACAGACAGCGGCCTTCGCTGCCGGCTTCGACCACGCCCGGGGCCAAATCATCGTCACCATGGATGCCGATTTGCAGAACGACCCTGGGGATATCCCCCTCTTGCTGGAGAAGATCGAAGAGGGGTACGATGTGGTCAGCGGCTGGCGGGTGAAGCGTCGAGACCCCTTCCTGACCCGGAGACTCCCTTCTATGGTGGCCAACTTCCTTATCTCGGAGGTGACGGGGGTGAGGTTACACGACTACGGCTGCTCCCTTAAGGCCTATCGCCGCCAGGTGGTCAAGAATGTGCGCCTCTATGGGGAGTTACACCGTTTCATCCCCGCCATCGCCAGTTGGATGGGGATTTCCATAGCCGAGGTTCCGGTGGCCCATTACCCGCGTCGTTTCGGCAAGTCTAAATATGGCCTCTCGCGCACCATAAAGGTATTACTCGATCTACTCACCGTTCGTTTCCTTCTCAGTTACTCTACCCGGCCCATCCATATCTTTGGCTCCTTAGGTCTCCTGGTCTCTTCTATGGGTATCATCTTGGGGCTCTATCTGACGGGCGTCAAATTCCTCCTACATCAAGATATCGGCAGTCGGCCCCTTTTGCTGCTCGCCATACTATTGGTGGTCATCGGGGCCCAGATGATAACCATGGGGCTTTTGGGGGAACTGGTGGTGCGCACCTATCACGAGTCGGTAGATAAGCCGATCTACGTGGTACGCGAACTCTTGGGTGAGGCTGGGGGAGGGAATCGGTGAAGGGCAAAGGTTTGCCTATCGCTCTGATGGCCCTGCTGCTCCTTGCCTTCGCCCTCCGCCTCCTTTACATGGAGAGGATAAGCCTTTACATCGACGAGTTCGTAACTATGTGGGTCGCCAAGATGATCTTGCGGTCTGGCCTCCCTCGAACACCGGCAGGGGTCATCTACAACCGAGGGATACTCTTCTCCTACCTCGACACCCTTTTCATCTATCTCTTCGGTTTCAGTGAGAGGGCGGCCCGGATACCCAGTGTTCTTGTGGGGGCTCTGACCGTGCCTTTGCTCTATTTTGTGGGCAGCAGGCTTCGTTCTTCGGTGGCTGGTTTGGTTGCTGCCGCCCTTTTGACCTTCGCTCCAGATGCTATCCTCTGGAGCGGTCGAGCCCGCATGTATGCCATGCTGCAACTCCTCGTTCTATTGGCCTCCTTCTCCCTCTACCATGGGGTGATCAGATCCCAGAGCAGGGGATATCGATATCTCTTCCTTCTTTCCTTCTGGGGGGCTGTCTTCACCCAGGCGGAGGCGATACTCCTCTACCCGGCCTTCGTTTTGGCTATCGTCAGTTGGCGAGGGGTGAGTTGGTTATGGGGACGTCGAGGCCTCCTGGTGAACGGGCTTTGCCTATCGGCGGTCGTTTTGAGATACCTCTTCGACAAGGTGACCCAGCCGGGCCAGTTGGAGACCATTCAAAGCGTTCGGCCTTACCTTCAACTCTCCCTGGACCTTCTGGGCCGCCTTCGCCCCTACCGCCTCTTCTTTCTCCATTCCGGTTACCTCCCCCTCACTATATTGTTCTTTCTGGGCTTGATCTATCTCCTCAAACGGGCTGTGTTGAGGGAGAGCCAGCCTCAGACTCTCCTCTTTCTCTATCTGATCTTCTCTGTTCCCATGCTGGAGTTGGTCATCTTCGCCGGGGCGACGTGGAGAGACCCTCGATATCTCTTCATGCTATTACCGCTCTTCTTTTTGATCATTGCCGATCTATCGGATAGGTCGCTGGGATGGATCGTTGATCGTCTTAGCCCCTCTCGGTGGAGAGAGGCTCTATCTGGGGGCGGCGTTTATCTTTTGATAGCGGGAGCCTTCTTTCTCTTCTTGCCGGGGGTGCGCTCTCTCCTCTCTACACAGATCGAAGGGTACGACCGAGCCCTCTACTACGTTCGCGACCATTGGCAGGAGGAGGATCTGATAGTGATGGCTTCGCCTCCGGTGAGCGCTGTCTATATAGGCAAGTGCGATTACTACGCTATCCAGAGAGATTATGAAGAGTATGTGATCCGAAAAGAGGGGATCCTGATAGATAGGTGGGTGGGAGCCCCTCTATTGAACTCTACTCAGCAGTTGGAGGAGCTCTTGAAGGGAGACAGGCGAGTATGGTTCGTCATCGATATTTGGAGGCTAGCTACCCACTACGACATGGATTTCCGGCGGCTGATCGCGGAAGGGATGGAACCAGTGCACGAGGTGCAAGGGGTTAGGGTCCTCCTCGCCCAGGGGTATGGACAACCCCAGGAGCCCGCTATCAAGCGTTCTCTCCAGGCCAACCTGGACAATAAGGTCGCTCTCCTGGGCTACGATCTGTCTACAGATAGGATTCAACCTGGTCAGGAGCTACGGTTGACCCTTTACTGGCAAGCCTTGGCACCCTTGAGAGAGGAGTATACCGTTTTCGTCCATCTCCTGGACAGGGAGAACTCCCCCGGAGGCCAGGACGATGCTTCCCCCATGAAGGGGCTTTATCCCACTATCTATTGGAAGGAGGAGGAGATCGTACCCGACGAGCATCGCCTGCTTATCCCGGCGGATGTCTCACCGGGCAGGTATCTCTTGGAAGTGGGGATCTACTCTTCGCCAACCGGAGATCGCTTGGCCCTTTTAGACAGCGTGGGGAACCCGGGGGAGACCAGGGTTGTCCTGGATTATGTGAAGATCGGGGGAGAGGAGTTGCCCTCGCCCCAACAGATAGTGCGAGCCGATTTTGGGGGCCTGGTCCGACTATTGGGTTACGATCTCGCCCCCACTTCTCGCGAAACCTCGTTTGAGCCGGGCGAGAGCCTAGATCTCACCCTCTATTGGCAGGTGCTCGCCCCCCTGGAGGAGAACTACACCGTCTTCGTTCACCTCCTTGATGAAGAGGGGCGAATCTGGGGCCAGCAAGATAGCCAACCTTTGGCCGGTTTCTACCCCACCTCTTTCTGGCATGAAGGCGAAATCGTGCGAGATGGGTACCAATTGAGGATAGACTCCCAAGCGCTGGGAGGGGAATACGAGACTGTGGTGGGGATCTATCTTCTGGCCACAGGGGAGCGCCTCCCCGTTCAGAGTGAAGGGGAGACGAGAGGTTGGCTCCCCTTGACCACGGTCTGGGTGGAGAGGCAGTAGCCGTTGGAAAAGTGGGAGATGCTTGAAGGCGCGAAAGGTTTGGTCAATGCCGCGTGGAAGAGTATAAGGAATCGAGGACCTCTCTGGGCACTCCTTTCACTCCTATCTTTTCACCTCCTAGCCAATTGGGTTTGGCTCTCTTCGAACGTTACCCTTGTGGGATGGGATCAGCCCTCCCATTTATGGAAGAGCCTGGTATGTAATGACCTCCTGCGGCAACTTAACCCCACTCCTCTCTTTCAGGCTATAGTCCTGGATGAGTTTCGTCCTCCTCTCCTCTTCTTCTCTATCGCGGTTTTCCACAGGTTATTTGGCCTCTCCACCGACGTGGCTTTGATGTCCAACTCCCCATATTTGGCCCTCCTCTTGTTTTCCACCTACGGGATAGGGAAGAGGATATATGACAAAAGCGTTGGCCTCTTGGCGGCTTTCTTAGTTTCCACATTTCCCTTGCTTTTCTCCTTATCGCGAACTTCCTACTTCGATTTTCCCTTGGCCGCCCTGGTCTCCTTGAGCATCTACCTATTATTGCTGAGCAATGGGTTCAGAGACCGGCGGTATTCTTTGCTCTTGGCGATAAGCCTTGGTCTGGGGATGCTCATGAAGCAGAGTTTCATCGCTTTTCTCATCGCTCCTTTGGCTTTTGTGGTCGTGAGGTCCGATATCTTGGCCCATGTCGTGCCTAGAGATATGAGATCTTTCTCCAACATAAAATTGGCTACCCTCTCTTCCGTACCGGGCTTGCTCTTGGCGCTCCTTTTATACTTGCCTAATGAGGAGTGGATAACAGAGCAGCCTCTAGGGAGGTGGTGCTTTATAATCTGGTGGCTGCTATTCTGGGCTACGATATTCTCCCTGACACGAAGGTCGAGCCCGGAAGCAAACTTCGGGTCCGCTATTCTGATCGCCTCTAGTCTGGCCTCTCTTTGGTATCTACCAAGAGCCGGTTTCCTCCGCCGACTCCTGGAGATCATGGGAGGAAAGAAAGGTATGGAGCCTCAATTTGCAAAGCTCCTCGACCTCCAGAGCCATCTTCTCTATCCGCAGAGCATGATCGGGGAGCAGATATCGCCCCTATACTTCATCTTCTTCCTACTAGCCATAGCGAGCCTCATATGGCAATATAAAGAGGCCCGGCGGAGAGGGCTCAGTGAAGGCCTTTGGCTCCTTATCCTTTGGGTCTCGATATCATACATCCTCCTTAGCCTCTCCGTGAGGAAAAGCCCTCGCTACACCGCTCCCCTTCTCCCCCCCATAGCGATAATCACCTCCCGGGGCCTGTTAAGGATATCTGGCTTCAAGGTACGGATGGCGTTCATCTCCCTCCTGATTTGCGCTGGAGCCTGGCAGTTCTTTGTTCTCTCCTACGATGCGTTGGCCTGGATACCAGAAAGGGCGACCTTCAATTTACCTATTGTGGGAAGGGGAAACCTATTCGCCCAGGGAGGCTATCTCCGGACCCCTAATCGAGGGGCAACGGATAGCGGATATTGGATACTGCCTGATGTTCTAGAGGAGGCGGCAGGAAGCGGTCTTGAGGGAGACAGTGGCAAGGTAAGATTTGCGCTCTTAATCGAGACCCCTCAAATCAACGGTCTCGGCTTCCGGTATCTGGCCTACGGAAACTATCCACAGATCACCATGCAGCGGTTCGGCAGCGGTGAGGGGGCTCCATCTCCTCAGGAGCAACTTTTCGCCGCCGACTACGTGCTCTTCAAGAGTGAAGCGAACGAGGCTTTGAGCACTGGAAAGCAGAGAGCCCTAGCGGTGGTTAAAGGCACTTCCCCTTTCGATGTCGTATTCGACTTAGTGAAGAGATACGATCTGCCTAACGGGGAGGAGGCATACCTCTACAGGAAGCGGTACTACATGAGAGGGGGATACAATCCGGAGGATTATCGGGGGATGGGGGAGTGGTTAAGTGATGGAAACAGGGAGGGGGATGGGATGGTGATAGTACCTCCCGAGCAGGTAGAGGTATTGGCTCGATATTTATGGGGGGATATGGGGATCTATCCCCTTCCTAGGGAGGGGGCTTCAGTTGAGGAGATGGAGGAGGAGTTAGTAGAGATCGTCTCTGGGCAGGGTCGTATCTTTGGTATATTTTGGGATGAGGGAGGGGTGGAGGGGGTGCATTTGGTGGAGGGGTGGCTGAGTGAGCATGGGTATCGGGCTTGGGAAAGATGGTATGGCGCGGTGAGACTGGTTATATATAGCACCTCCCCCGAAGAGGTGGGAGTTTATAGACCATTGGGGGTGAGGCTAGGGGATAAGATCACCCTCGATGGCTATAGGTTGATGGATCGAGACGCAGGGGCTGGGGATATTGTAAGGTTGACGCTTCATTGGAGGGCTGAGGGGGAGATAGGGGAAGACTATAAAGTATTTGTACACCTATTGGATGAAGAGGGCGGATTAGTGGCGCAGAGGGATAGTGAGCCTGTTGGAGGCATGAGGCCGACGAGTGGGTGGGGGGAAGGGGAGGAAGTAATGGACAATTATGGCGTGGTGATCCCTCAGGGGGTGCCAGCTGGAGAGTATGAGATAGTCGTGGGGATGTATGATCCTGAGAGTGGGGAGAGGTTGCCCATTATGGATGAGGGTGGGGTGGTAATAGGGGACAAGGTTTCATTGGGGATGGTTGAGGTGGTGGATGGATAGGGTATCACCGGTGGTGAGGGGCCTCTTCTGGGGGATGGTGCTCCTCTACATCGGCCTTTTTAGCCTCCTCACCACCCTCAAGCATGAGGCCTTTGAGACCACAGCTTTTGATTTAGGGAATTTCGATCAGGCGGTATGGAACACCAGCCAGGGCCGGATCCTGCGCTTGACGAATATCGAGGGAATAGATACACGTTTGGCCCATCATGTGGAGCCTATCTTGTTGCCCGTCTCTCTTCTCTATATCCTTTACAGCGGCCCCCAGACTCTTTTGATCCTACAGACGGTGGTCATCGCTCTAGGAGCATTTCCTGTCTTCTGGCTGGCCAGGGAACGGTTGAAAAGCGATCTGGCGGGCCTCTCTTTCTCGGCAGCCTTCTTGCTTTTCCCAGCTCTGGAAGCGGC
>JAUVHF010000035.1 GCA_030593425.1 Anaerolineales bacterium | reverse complement strand
AGCCAGAAGAGGGAGACCGAATGGGGGAAATCCAAGTTGAAGAAGTAGTGGTCGAAGATCCCTCCCACCAAGGCCCCTACTATGGCCCCCAGAAGCCCCAAGAGGATGGCTTCCCCTTCGGGGTCGCCGACCAGGGCTCTTCGGGCCCGCCAACCGTGGATGAAGTAGAGTACCATGATGAGGAGAAAGGATCCCAGCCCCACCAAGCCCATATTTTCGGCCATGAGGAGGTAAACGCTGGAGACTCCTATATAGAGGTCGATGCTGGGGGCACCGCTGAACCCCACCCCGAACCAGGGGTAACGGGAGATGAGTCTAAAGGCGTCCTTATATTCGCCGACGCGCATCTGGGTCGCCAAGTCTTGCCTCCTAGTCCCAGCGATGAAGTGTTGGACGTAGGTTTGGGTTTGAGGCAGGATGAGGATGAGAAGCCCCACAATCGCCAAGAGGATGAGGAGGCGTCGATAACGGAGAGCGCCCAAGAAGAGCGAAGCCGCAGCCAGCCCTGCGAAGGCACCCCGGGAGAAGGTGAGGAGCAGACAGGAGAGCATCACCGTCAACATGGGGGCCACCCATACCTTTTTCAAGATAGGCCGCTCTGTGAATAGTTGAGGAGCGGTGAGCGAGGTGACCAGGATGAGAAGACCTCCCAGTACATTGGGGTCGATGGAGGTGGAGATGGCCCGCATGGGGAGGAGGGGGTTGTCCTCGATGAAACGGAGCACCCCCCAGCCCGAGGGGTAATGGAAGATCCTAAGGGCAGAAAGAAGCCGCACGGTCAACTCCCGAGGGAGGAAGTATAAAACGACACCGATAGAAGCGGAGGCGAAACCAGCCAACATGAGAGCCAAGACCGTCCATTTAAGGCCACGCTTCCCGGTGGCGCTGTTCACCACCACGAAGTAAAGGGCGATAGCCAGAATCACCTCCACGAAGTGGCGGAGGACATCTTTAGTTATGCCCGCGTGAGCCGTCCCGGCCACGAAGGAGAAGAAAGCCAAGATGATAAAGATGAGGATCGGGCCATCAAGGGGGGAACTCAGAAGTTCTTCCTGAGTGCGGGTGAGGAGCCTAGCCACCCAGACGCCGAAGAGCACCAGGAGGGCCACATCGAGAAAGGTGGGGTAGAAGCCCAAACTGATGGGGATCGCTCCGAAGGGGAGTAGGGTAGCCACCCCGATGAGGAAGAGAAGCCCCATTTGCACGCTCCTCAGCAATAAAAGCCCCCCCACGAGGCCCACCACCAAGGCTACGGTCATGAAGGGGTGAAGGAATACTAGGGAGAGGCCACCCAGGGTGCCCAAAAGAAGAGAAACGACTATGAGGCCCAACCAATAAGGCCATCCGCCCTCCCTTACCCTTTGGCGTAATAAATCAACCGTTGCACTCATCTTAACTGCGGAATATGAGAAGAACTCCCAGACAGACGAAAACCGTTCCCACCACCCTGAGGAGCGAGAAGGCCTCTCCCAGAAAGAACCAGGAGGTGAGGACCACGAAGAGGTACCCTAGACTGAGCATAGGATAGGCCCAACTCAGATCCGCCCGGGAGAGCACCGCCAGCCAGATGAGGGAACCGAAGAAGATGATGGCGAACCCGGCCAGAATTCTGCGGTTAGAGAAGGCTCGCAGGAGGCCAGATATGAACCCCTGGGGGGTTAAAGAGAGCACCCCCACCTGATTCATCCCCGCCTTGAGAAGGAACTCTCCGGTGACGGAAAGGGAGATGGCGAAGAGGAGGAGAAGAAGTGCTTTCCACGGACCTTCACTCATGGGTAAACTCCTTGATAGACTCGGCTACCATCTCCACCTCCTGCTCGGTGATCTCTGGATATAAGGGCAAGGAGAGGACTTGACGACAATGCTCCTCCGCCTGGGGGAAACTTCCAGGGCCATAACCCAAACCGCTGTAAGCCTCCATGAGATGTATAGGAAGCGGATAATGTATCAGGGTGGTTATCCCTTTCCGATCGAGGAATCGCTGCAGTTCATCCCTCTGCTGACTTCTAACCACATAAAGATGGTAGATATGCTCACCGTAGGAAGATTCCTGGGGCCTGACCACCTCGGAATCGGTCAGGAGTTCATTGTAGAGGCCGGCCCACCTCCTGCGGGCCTCGTTCCACTCGCCCAGGTGTTCCAGTTTCACCCTCAAGATGGCGGCCTGGAGTTCGTCTAGCCGGGAGTTGAGACCCCTGATAGAACTGATGTATCTCTTCTCCCACCCGTATTGTCTCAAGAGCCTCACCCTCTCGGCTATCCTGGCATCATCCGTGACTACCATCCCTCCATCCCCATAGGCTCCTAAGTTCTTGGTGGGGTAGAAACTGAAGCAGCCCACATCCCCTTGGGGCAGCCGTCTCCCTTTGTAGGTCGTGCCGTGGGCCTGGGCCGCATCCTCTACCACCACCAAGCCTTGCTCCTCCGCTAAGGAGAGAAGGGGGCCGAGATCCGCAGACTGGCCGTAGAGATGGACAGGCAAGAGAACCTTGGTACGAGGGGTGATCTTCTCCTCTACCTGGGGGATATCCATATTGTAACTCGTCGGATCGATGTCTACAAAGACAGGGGTAGCGCCCGCCAAATCGATGGCCGCCACGGTGGCCACCGCTGTGTTGGGCACGGTGATCACCTCATCGCCCGGCCCCACCCCACAGGCTAGGAGCGCCAGATGGAGCGCCTCCGTCCCTGAGCCGACCCCTACCCCATAGGCTGCCCCGCAGTAGGCGGCGAACTCCTCCTCGAAGGCCAAAACCTCCTCCCCCAATATGAACCAGCCCCGGTTCAAGACCCGGGCCACGGCCTGGTCGATCTCTTCCCTGATTGAGAGATACTGCCGTCTCAGGTCGCAGAAAGCGATGCTTATTCCCAATAGTGCTCCTTGTGCCGACGATAGAACTCTACCGTCCTCTTCAGACCCTCTCGCAGGGGAACCTTGGGCTCCCAACCCAAGAGCGCCTTTATCTTGCTGTAGTCGCCGTAGTAGTCGCCGATATCGATCCTTTTCTTCTCCGGGGGGAAGGGCGCGAGTCCATAGGAGGCTTGGCAACAGAGTTCAACCAGAAGTTTGGCTACCTCCAAGAGGCTAACCGGCTCTCCGCCCAGGTTGAATACCTGACCGTTGGCCTCCTCGCTGGCGGCAGCCAAAAGGAAAGCGTCAATTACATCATCGACGTAATTGAGATCGCGCTTCTGAGTGCCATCCCCGTAGATAGAGATCTCCTCTCCATCGACGGCTAGACGGATAAACCAACCGATGAACCCCTGGCGGTTATGCTTCACCAGTTGGCGAGGCCCATAGGTATTGGTGAGCCTCAAGGAGGTGGCCCGGAGGCCATAGACATTGTTGTAGAGGATGTGGTACCACTCCCCGGCCATCTTATTGATCCCGTTAACATCGGTGGGATGCAGGAGGTGTTGTTCATCCACGGGGAGATAATCTGGGATCCCGTAAACCTGGCGGGTGCCAGCGAAAACTATCTTCACCTCAGGGTTATGGTGGCGACAGGCCTCAAGGAGCGATAGTTGACTGCGACAGTTTATCTCCAAGTCGGTGTACGGATCCTTCATACTATCGATATGGCTCACCTGGCCCGCCAGGTTGAAGATATAGTCCTGGCCCTTCACCAGGTAGTCCATGCTGCTCCTATCCCGCACATCGGCGATGTTGATCCGTACCCGATCTTTAATCCCCTCCACGTTGAATAAGTTGCCTCCGTAGTCGGGGATGAGGGAGTCGACTATCACTATATCGGCACCTAGGGAGAGGAGTTTATGAGCCAGGTTGCTCCCTATGAAACCCAGCCCGCCAGTGATCATCATCTTCTTGCCGACGAAACTCTCCTCTAAGTTCACCATCTACTCCCGACCTATGAGTTGGGGCCAACGCAGCCGCCACCAGAGTTTGAAAAGATCGGAGAGGGCCCGGAAGATACGACGGAAGTTAAAGAATTGCGACCCCCCATAGGCTCGAGGGTAGTGACGAACGGGCGCCTCCACGATCTTAAACCCCGCATCCTGGATCTTCTTCATCATCTCCACACAGATCACCCCACTATCGGACTCCAGATGGACTTTATCGAAGACTGAACTTCGTATTAAGCGAAAATCACAATCCACGTCCCGAAGACGCAAACCGAAGGCCAGTTTGGCCAACCAGTGGTACATGCGGCCGATGATAGTACGATAGAGGGGATCGGAGCGGCTCACCTTGTAGCCGTTCACCACATCGACCCCTTGTTCCATCGCCTCCCATAAACTTTTGAAGTCTCGCACATCGTATTGGGCATCGCCATCGGTATAGAATATCAGCTCTTTGGTGGCACTGGCGAACCCTGTCCTGAGAGCCCCACCGTACCCCTTGTTTCCATCGTGGTGGATGACCCCCACCCGTTCATATCTTTTCTCCAACTCATCCAGAATCTCCTTGGTATAGTCGGTGCTCCCATCGTTAACCACGATCACCTCATAGTCGGAGGTGAGGGGCTCCAAGACGAGGATAGCCGAGAGCACCATGCTGGCTATGGTTCCCCCATCGTTGTAGGCGGGGAAGAAAGCCGAGACCCCCACATCCCTCCTCATGCCTTCAGACATATCTCTGCCTCAAGTACCAGATGGTAGCATATTTAGCCCCCCTCTGGCAAGATCGCCGCATCAGGGAGCCACCCCCACGACTCCCAGGAGTATCCTGTCTCCCACCACCTTTCCCCGTTCTAAGACAGAAAGCCTTTCCCCCGTCGAGGGAAGGTACATGCCCACCTCTAAGAGGTATTCACCAGGAGGGGTTCCCTCCTTCACTCTCAACTCATACTCATCTTTCACTACTTCCCCTGCATCCCATAGCGAGGTGGGGTAGTTCCCCCCTAGGGGCGGGTTATCCTTTTGGGCCCATATCTGGTTCCCCTCGTCTATCAGATGGGTGAAGACGGTGTAATCCCTATCTATCTCCTGTTGGGCTTGCCAATAAAGGGTCAGGTGAAGAGTTCCTCCAGCCTTTACCCTGATGGGATCGATTTCATATCCCACGAGCGCAACCTTGTTGTCAAGATCAAAATGTAGAGGGTTGGGGACCTGATATTCTGGGGGCCGCCGTCGAGCGACCTTCACCTGCCCGATGATCACGCGGTCAACCGCTTGCCCCTCTCCTCCGTAAGCGGCCAAATCCCTGAGGGTCGCTGTCTCATAGAGACCCACCCCTATGAAGGCCGCGAAGGGGAGTTCTACCCGCCTCTCAATACCCAGAGCATAGGTGTCTTTTATTATATCCCCCTCTTGCCAAAGGGTGGTCGGGTAGGAGCCGAGGCCAGGATAGGTATCGGTCTGACCTATCACCTCGTTGTGGGGCCCAAAGAGTTTCAAGTATACAGTATAATCTCGCTCCATGACTTTTAGGGATTGCCAATACAGGGTGATATGCAAGAATTCGCCGGGGCTAATCACCCTCTCCTGAATATCGTAACCTAACAGCTTGATCTCTCCCTCATAGTTAACCTCCAATCGATGAGATATGGACCCCACTTCCTCCTCGGAAAGCAAAGGAGGCCTAGCATAGGCAGGAGCGATATAACGGAAAGGGGAGATAACCGCCATAGCCAAAAGGGTGCTTCCCAGAATAAGGGGCAAGAACTTAGTATGGCGCCGCGGCACAAACTGCCTCAGACCCCAAAAGAGCAGAAGGGAGATCACCGAGATGGCTGGAAAGGCTAACCGCCCCTGAGTGGCAGGGGTCTTTGCCGTCCAACTGTAGAAACTGATAGCGAGGATAGGGAGCCACAAAAGTAAAGGGCTCAGGTATGGGAAAGAGGGGTGGTGTTCGCCCCGCAAGCCCTTGATTATGACCCCCATGAGTCCCAAAAGAGCCACCAAGGTGAGAAGATCGAAGAAACGATAGATGGCCGGACCGGCCAGAAGGTTGAACCAACCGAAGAGGGCCCAGAAGGAGGTTTTGAACCCCTCCATCTCGTAAAGGAAGCGAGATAGGGTAAGGGGCCTCTCCCTGATGCCCATGATGGCTAGATGTATGTTGAGGGCTGTGGGGTCACCGTAAAGGTTCCAGTTTCGGAGGTACCACCACCCAGCGATAAGCAGCACCGAAAGAAGGATAATGGCTGCGCCCTCTATCAAGACTCTGGGCGAACGCCGCTTTATGGCCACAATCAAAAGCCCAGCCAAGGCTACCGCTACCAAGCCTAGGCCACTTAGCTTGGTTAGAGCGGCCAATCCCAGGGCCAACCCCAACCTCAGATACCCCTTCCAGTTAGGTTCTGCCTTCATGAGACGGACGACCAAGAGCAAAACTATTGACGAGGCTGCCGTTACCGCTCCATCGTTATTCACCGCTCCGCTGATGAACAGGAATTGAGGGATGAAGGCGTTGATGGAAGCAGCACCTAGGGCCAAGGCCCTATCCTGGGGGAATATCTCCCTGGCCAGGAGATAGGTCGAGAGCACGGTGACGGCCCCTAGCAAAACCGATAGGAATCGGACCAGATGGATGGCTAAAGTAGCACCACGAAAGGGAAACGCCTCACGGTCGGTATGGATGATAACGTTCTTGTTCCCCGGCGCCAGGGGGATGCCCACGTTAGCGTAAGGGTTGGGGCTTAGAAGGGATAGGGCGTCATCGGTATCGATCCAGAAGGTAGCGAAGGCGCCCAAGAGATAATAGAGAGGCGGTTGGCTCCCCTCTTGCTGAAATGGCTCCTCTTCCGGTATGGTCAGAGCGGGAAGAGACCTTTCATCGGCCAAGTACTGGACATAGAAATAGTGTTGGATCTCGTCGGGCGCCTCGAAGATGGGGGTAACCAGGCTATAGGTGACCCCCAACCCGATAAAGGCGAAGAGAATAAGCCCTATGGCCCAATCTTCGCGCCAAAGCGCCCTGATCTTTCCAGTCACTCTAGAATCTCTACTCCACTCGCAATGTGGCTAAGGTTATCCGTTCCCCTTGAACCCGCTCCTCCCCTATTAGCACTGGCAACCTTTCTCCACTTATCGGGTTGTAGATGCCCACCGTCAACAGATAGTCGCCGACAGGGATCTCTTCTCCTATATCTATCTGATACTCATCTCGGATGACCTCCCCCTCCACCCAACCGGCGGTAGGACGAGAACCATCTACTGGGGGGCCATCCTTTTGGCCCCACCTCTCTCCCTCTTCATCTAGGAGATGGACGAAGATGTGGTAGTTGACCTCCATCTCCGTTAAGGCGCGCCAGTAGAGAGTAAGGGAGATGCTCTCGCCTCGTCCAACTCGGCTCTTATCCAGGTCATAACCGAGAAACTCGACTCTGCCCCCCAGATCGGCGCGCATGGGGTGCTGAACGGAAGGGGGTTGGAAAGTGCGCTCTTGCTCAGCCACGGTCAACGTAGCTAGAGCCAGGCCATACCCTTTGATGGGCCACCAGTTGGGCCCTAGGGGGAGAAACCTCCCCATCTTCTCCTCCCGCACCTTTAGAACTAGGTGAACCCTTCCCCCCTCAGCGGTGGGAGGGATCAGGAGGTCGTACTGGCCCCGTACCAGGGAGCCCACCGCCCAGCGACTGGTGGGGTAGTCAGCCTTAGATGGATAGTAGGCTCTCTCTCGAAGAACCTTCCCTCTCTCATCCACGATTTGCAACACCACTTCGTAATTCTCGGTCAGGCTGGCCATCGCCTGCCAATATAATTCGAGGTGAAGGTTCTCCCCGCTCCGCCACTCCTTGGAAGGCAACTCATACCCCAGAAGCCTCAATCGGCCTCCGAACTCCTCCCGGCGGCGATGTTGGAGAGAGACCGCCTGGGGGCTAGTGAGTTGTGATGGGAGGAGTTGGAGCCTCCCTAGAGATACGGCGGTTCCCCCAGGAACCCCTTTTTCATCTAACACCTCCACCTCCCGCCCATCCTGGCGGGAATATACCCTCAGGAACAGTTGGTATAACCCAGGCGGTGTACCGGGGGGGAGGGGGGTAACGACGGGCAGGGCTACCACTTTGTGGGGTTCCCAGCGGGGAGTGGGGTAGAGATCGTTAAAGGGGATGAGGTCGTTCTGGACCCATAGTTGCCCCTCTTCGTCCCTCAGCCGGAAAGAGAAGGAATATTCTTCTGTCAGCGCATCTTTAACCCGCCAGAAGAGGGTTAAGTATACCTTGTCACTGACCTCTGGCCACCCCCTCTCATAGCCGAGGAGGAGCAACCTGTCGCCCAGTTTCGCTCCTACCTCCTCAGCCATGGGTGGCGGGCTTTCCAAGATGGGGGAGCGGGGGAGGTAGTAGGCCGTTGCTATCAGGGTAGTGGTGGCGGGGAAGACCCTGTCATCCGCCTTGAAGAGGTGCTCCTCACACCACTTTGTCACCAAGCCAGAGCGGTCCCGCAGAGGCTCCCCAGGACCGTAGACCAGCCATATCCCTTCATATGCTTCGAACAGACGCTCCATCTCTTTCACCGTGGTGGGGCCTGCCTTTTCAGGGTATCGAGGTAGGGCGGTCCAGTCGAGATCGCTACGAGCATAATACTCCCATGTATGAGAGATGACCGCGTCGTTAAAGACCACCAGATCCCCGGGCCCGGAATACTCCTCAATATATCGCACCAGGGAGCGGAAATCGTCCTTGATATATCTCTCATCGAAATGATAGTTATAGGTAGAATAGAACAGACCTCCCAGGAGAAGGATAATCGCTGGGGGCAAAAGCGGCAAGGCTCTCCTCCTAAGAGAGTCCAAGCCTGCTCCCAGGCCCAGGTAATAGGCCGGTGAGACGATGATGAGGTGGCGCACCCCCTGATACATGGGTTTAATGTGGGAAAGGGAGTAGAGGGTCAAGATGGGGAGAAAGAGATAGCCTGAGAGGAGAAGAGATTTCCCCAGCCTGGCTTGGGGATCTCCCTGGTCCAGCACAGAACATCCCAAAAGGAAAAGGGCCAAAAAGAGCAGATCCAGCCCTAGAACCTCTTTCATATCTACGGATATGCCCAGACTGAAGGAGTTCAAAAGGTCGCGCAGGATGATGAAAAGGGGGACAAACCTATAACCTCTCTCCACGGTAGGCGTAAGCAGCCGGTGCATAGCGAAGGGGATCAAAGGGAGGGCCACCAGGAGAACCAGTGCGAACAAGCAGAGGAGCGTCCACCGTCGGCGCAACAGGCCATCGACGAAGAGAACCAGAGCCTCGAAAAGGAGGAGGAAAAAACCGGTGTAATGGGTGTATAGCATAGCCCCGGTCACTAGGGCATAGAAACCCAACCAGCGTCGGTCGAGCCTTGGACTACTCTCGCCTATCCCAAGAGCCCGCAGCATGGCGTAGAAAGAGAGGAGCCCCAAGAACACCAATAGACTATACATACGGAGTTCCTGGGCGTACCAGAGGTAGAGCGGCGAAAGGGCAGCCAGGGAGGAAGCCCAGATCCCTGGGGCCTGGCTGAAAAGCCTTTTCCCTGTTAAGTAGATCAAGGGCACCGTAAGAACGCTGAAGAAGAGAGAAAGGAAGCGACCGCTGAACTCGCCTCGGCCAGCGAACCGGAAAACTAGATGTAAAAGGATGAAATAGAGGGGTGGCTGGGTATCATGGGTGGGGTAACCCTGGATGAAGATGGTGTTAGAGAGGATGAAGGGGAGGCTTTGGCTGGCTCGGTAGGCGCTGAGCCCCTCATCTTGCCATAGGCTTTTGGCCTCCAGCCGATAGAGGTGCAAGCCGAAGGCCAAGAGAATGAGCATCCCCAGGATGAGTAAAGCTTTCAACCCCCTCTTATCCATCAACAACACCCTCAGGGAGAGAAATGATGGTTCAGTTTAGCATGACCGGCGCGAAGCGTGGATGTGACCTATGGGGTAACCTCAACCGCCCCCAAGAGCACTCGATCACCTGGAAGCCTCTTGCCGTCCATCTCGTAGAGCGCCACCCTCGGCTGTCCTTTGTTCCCTCGCTTGCCACATCGATATCTTCTCGATTCACCAACCTTTGATCTTAACCCTCTACCTAGATTGACCGCTTCTCTTCATCCCCTTATACCCCTCCACAGCGTAGATGAGGGCGCCGATCAGACCGGTGGCCACGGTCACCGCATAAATGGAAAGGGAGATGGCCAGGGCCGAAGAGGAGGGGACGCCAACCCGGCTGAAGAGGTAGATGTAGGCCCCCTCCCGCACCCCCAGCCCGCTCAGGGAGATGGGCAGAACCAGGAGGAAGGAGATGAGAGGTACAAAGAGCAAGAAATACCAAAAGGATATCTCGACCCCGAAAGATAGAGCCGCGAGGTAGTTCATAATCATCAAGAGGATATTGAAGGCCAAGGAGAGGGAGATGGCTTGGACAAAGGGGGGCAAACTATAGGTTTGAGCCGAAAGGTATAGTTCCTTCACCCTCTCCCGCTGAGCCAGGGAGGAGAGGAGAGGCAACTCCTTCAGCCTTCGCCAGAGGGGACGGCTGAATAGGGCTCCGGTGCCCACCAGGCTGGCCAGGAAGATGGCGATAATAGTCACCGCCACCTCAGGAGGCACCAACCGGTAACTGAAGGCCAGGGCTAGTGTGGCCATGGCGAAGAGAGCGAGGAAGCCACTCAGCCGATCCATGAAGACGGTGGTTATGGAACTGGCGGTGCGGCTGCTATATTGGGAGAGTTCATAGACCCTCACCACATCGCCGCCGAAGCCCGAGGGGAGCACCAGGTTGAAGAAGACCCCTATAAGGTAAAGAGAGATTAATTTAGGCAGCGACGCCCGCACCCCTTGGGCGTTCAGGAATATTCGCCAGCGGTAGGAACGGAGCACTATGCTAACCAGATAGAGGAGGAAAACCGCCAAGAGATAGCCTATATTGGCTCCCTGAAGCCTCTCCCAGGTCTCCCGCACCCCCACCTTGGTCAAGAAGAAGGCCAAGAGCCCTAAACTGATCACCATTCTCAGGAGGTTAAAGAGTCGATGACGCATTACCTCTCTACCTCTACTTTGGTCACGATGACCCTATCATCGACCAACCGCTCTCCCTCTACATCGAAGGCGGCAAGCCTCTCCCCCGAAATCAGATCGTACATGCCGATCTCGATGGTGTACTCCCCAGGGGGAGCATCCCCCCGCACCGGTATATCGTACTCGTCCACCACGATCTCCCCTACCAACCAGCGCGAGGTGGGTCGAGTGCCCTCGGCGGGGAAGTTATCTTTCTGTCCCCAGATCCGCCCCTCTTTATCCATAAGATGGGTAAAGACGGTGTAATCCTTTTGTATCTTGGCTAGGGCCTGCCAATAGAGGGTCAGATGTAGGGGTTCACCCGCATAAAAAGTGTCAGGTCTAAGGCCGTACCCCAAAAGCCTGACCTTATGAGCCAGGTCGGCCCGAAGAGGGTGGGGGATAGAAGGGGGCTCAAACAACCTTCTGGGGGTAACTGGTTGGCCGTCCCGCACCTCCAACAATTTGAGAGCCGTGCCTTCGTCGAAGGAGGAGACCACCAGGGTGGAGGTCACCACCTCCAGAGGCAATCTATCTTCGACGATCCTCCAATCCTCCCCTCCCATCACCCCTAGCCCGACACTAAAATCGTCTCCTACATCCCAAGGGAGGGTCTTCATCTCCACCACTTCGCCCCTCTGCCATCTGCTGGTAGGATACCAGAGGGCCGTGGTCATGGGCCTGAGCGTAGTATCCTCGATGATTCGACCTGCATCGTCATAGAAGAAGGGGTAGATGCGATAATCCCGTGTTAGAGGGGTCAGGGCCTGCCAGTAGAGAGAGAGACCGGTCATCTTTCCCTCTGGGGCGAGACCGAAGCCTAGGAAGCGCAAGACTCCCCCGAAATCTACCGCGGCCGGATATTCCATCTCTGGGCTGTCCACACGAGCGAAATCATAGAACTCCGAAGAGAGCTCTTGAGCATCGGGGAGGCCCCTTTGCAAGAGGATATAGCCATCTTTGCTGGCTAGAACCCCAAAGCCTTCCTCCAGCAA
>JAUVHF010000148.1 GCA_030593425.1 Anaerolineales bacterium | reverse complement strand
GGGAGGGTCGTTTCCATCAGCTTCACGGGCCCCGAATATCCCCAAATGGGCGATGCAAGGGCCGCTACTGCCCTGGGCGGGAATCTGAGGATGATCGGCGTGGAGAGCCAGGCCAGAGATGCCTCTTACCTGGCTGACTTTACAGAATCCACCGCTACAGTGGAGACAGCGCTGGCTCTAGCGCGGGGGCTATTGATGCGGGGGGAGTGTGATCTCCTGGTACTGGATGACATCAACCCCCTTCTCCACGAAGGAACCATTGACACCGCTCAAGTGGTGGCCCTCATCGATGAGAAGCCGCCAAACGTAAACATGGTACTCACCGGGCGATCCGCTCCCCAGGCGATAATTGAAAGGGCCGACACGGTTACCGATTTCGCGGAGATAAAACGTCCCTCTCAAGCCGGCATAGAGCCTCGCAAGGGGGTCGATTTCTAGTAGCGATTCTCCTCGCTAGCCTTCCCTGCTCTCGATTTTAGAGCCCAGGAAGGACAAGAGTGAGATGAAACCCGGTGTGCGTGGATCCAGTCTTACCCCTCTCCTCTCGTTAGCCTTTTTCCTAATCGGCTGGCACCTTCTGGCCACCCATCTCATCGCTGAGCTGCCTACACCTCTGGACACAGCGCAAACCTTTCTTCTCCTGGTAACCAGAGGCGAACCTGTTCTAGGCAGGACTCTGCAGGCCCATACCTTTGCCAGCCTGACGCGGGTCTTGGTCGGCGCTGGGATCGGGTTTTCCCTGGCCATACCTCTGGGCATGGTCATGGGACGTTCTGGGCACTGGGAACGGTTCCTCAGCCCCATGGTCGAGATTCTATAGGCCCATCGGCCCGGCCTCCGCTAAAGGGTGGTTTAGCACCAATATATCTCTCCAAGCCTAGGAAAGCGATTTAGACCATGTTTTTCGACAATGTCGTGATTAGCATGTGTCTCACCCGCTCTGGGAAACGTCAGGCTTCTTCGCTCCTCGCCGCGGTCACTACAGATTACGGCAAATTGTAGATCAGTTCGTATGAGTTGAAAGGGGATCAACGGCCAATGGAGTGCGATTAACTTCCTCTCTGCCGATGAGTAGTATAACAGCACACCAGACGGCATAGGCCACTGCTGATGGATTTCAGCGTGGTGATGGCTTTTAGCCAGACATAGGGAAAAGTGAGGCAACAATGGCAGTCTATGATTTCCAGCTCTTGCTCAAGTACTTGCTTGAGCACGGCGTAGCATGGGCCCCCGACCAAGAGATCGTCTACCGGGAGCAGGTACGCCATACCTACGCAGATATGTACCATAGGGTCCTCAAGCTGGCCTCTGCTCTCAAACGGTTGGGGGTCCAGAAGGGTACCAAGGTCGGTGTGATCGAGTGGGACAGCCACCGCTATCTGGAGATGTACTTCGGCATCCCCGGCATCGGCGCGATTCTTCACACCATTAACCCCAGGCTGGCTCCGGAAAACCTGATCTACACAATGGTTCACGCGGAAGACGAAGTGCTCATCTTTCACGAGGACTTCCTGCCCCTGGTGGAACAGCTCCGCCCCCGACTCCCTTCCATCCGTAACTACATCCTGATCACCGAGAAAGAGGAGAAATCGGATACTAGAGGCCTGGATGCGGAGTACGAGGAACTCCTGGCACGCGGTTCCCCCCTCGACGAATTGCCCGATCTGGACGAGAACACCCAGGCCACGTTGGCCTACACCACCGGCACCACGGGTAGGCCCAAGGGGGTCTACTTCACGCACCGACAAATCGTCTTGCATACCCTCGTCGGGTGGGGTCCCTTGGCGGCCATGGGTAACTATGGCGGCATAGGCAAGCACGAAGTCTATATGCCACTCACACCCATGTTCCATGTCCATGGCTGGGGGATGCCCTATTTCGCCACCCTCTTTGGATTCAAGCAGGTCTACATTGGCAAGTACGAGCCGGAGCTGATTCTGCGACTGGTCATGGAGGAGAAGGTGACCTTCAGCCACTGTGTCCCCACCATCCTCCAGATGATCATCACCACTCCGGCAGTGAAGGGTCTGGACCTGAGTGACTGGAAGGTGATGATCGGCGGGGCGCGGCTGACCAAAGGACTAGCTATGGCAGCGAAGGAATTAGGCATCAAGGTCACCGCGGCTTACGGCCTATCCGAGACCTGCCCGGTGCTCACCCTCGCCAACCTCAAGCCATTCATGGAAAAGAAGTGGGGCGAGGATAAGCAGTTGGATTGGGCGATCAAGACTGGGTTTGTCATGCCACTGGTCAAACTACGAGTGGTGGCACCCGAAGGTAAAGACGTGGCCGGGGACGGAACGGAGACCGGCGAAATTGTGGTGCGCACTCCCTGGTTGACCCCAGGCTACTACAAGGACCCCGAGCGCACGGAGGAGCTGTGGGCCGGGGGGTGGATGCATACCGGCGATGTGGCGCACGTGGACGAGTACGGCTACATCCAGATTGTGGACCGCATGAAAGACATCATCAAGAGCGGCGGTGAGTGGATCGTCTCCCTGGAACTGGAGAATCTGCTCAGCCTGCAAGAAGACGTACTGGAAGCGGCGGTGATCGGTGTGGCCGACGAGAAGTGGGGCGAGCGGCCTCTGGCCGTCCTCGTCCCCGCGCAGGGGGCCGAGGAGCGGATCACGGCTGAGGCAATGCAAGAACACCTGCAGAAATACGTGGCCGATGGAGTGATCACGAAGTGGGCAGTGCCCGAGCACTACGTTTTCGTCGAGGAATTGCCCAGGACCAGCGTGGGGAAGATTGACAAGAAGGTGTTGCGCAGCCGGTACCCGGCTCCCCCAGATAACTGACTCCGAGCCAACCCGATAGTAGCCCGTATCAATGCAGGTGCCGGCAGACGGGGGAAGCGCCTCTCTGCATCGGTGTAGGGTCCAGATAAGTGGGCACGTGGCGCGCTGCGGGAAGGATCGTCCAGCAGCCACCCCATCTCGCCACTGGGCCAGTGGTACACACCCAGGCCGTAATCTTCCTGCGAGAGGCCATCGCGGGATTGGGAAAGGACGAGGATGCGGTCGCCGTCAGGACCGCCACCCGGCTGGAGAGCGGACTTGGCTGGAGAGGGGGAGATCACCACCGCTCATCTGATCGGCCCTGGAGGCAGATGTGAACCGGGATTTCTGGAATCGACCCGGAATGCTGGCACGAACTATCTCTAGAGTTTGCTTGAGGTTTCGAAGACATCCAACAGTTCAGTGATGACCCGTTCCCGTTCGGAAGGGTCATCACTCTGGATGGCCGTGGTGACACATGTTTCCAGATGGTTCTCTAGGATTAGAGCGTTGACCTTATCGAGGGCCCGTTGCACGGCCAGGGTTTGTTTGAGGATATCGATGCAGTATTTATCCTCCTCGACCATGCGCTGCACCCCCCGCACGTGACCCTCGATGCTCTTTAGTCTGTTGAGTATCTTTTTTTTCTGTTCCATCTTCCCCCTCGTCTCGATGTTGGAAGGCACTACCTCTATTGTAGCACGAGCAGCCATCTCTCTGTCAAACCTGTGTCTTCACCGCGGTCATGGTTCGAGGCGGGGATGTGAACCCCTTCGCTTCCTCGGTGATTTTCTCCCTCATAGCATCCCCAATTAGCGTAACCTTAGCGCTCCAGCACAATGCCGTGTAGCCAGATCTCCACAACCGGCTCGTCAGGGTCGTTGGATTCGATAATGACCCCTCGCTCCACCTCGCCAACCACCTCGTGGAAATCCGGGTCGAAGTAGATGGTCAGGGTGGCCTGGCCACCGGGTGGGATGATACCCGCTGAGAGGTCTGCGGTGGTGCAGCCGCAGGTGGTATAGAAACTGGTGACCGCCAGATCACCCTGCCCCAGGTTTCGGACGGTGAACTCCTGGATCACCTCTTCGCTGGGGTGAACGCTACCAAAGTCATAATAGGTGGTAGAGATCTCTATATCTGGCGGTGGCCCTTCGGCAAGGGAGCCGGTCAATGGGGCTTCAGATGGGGCCATCTCGTGGATAGCGTGTATGGGGCCTGCTGTCGGAAGTTGACCGCCACTCGACCCAGAAGAGGTCGAGGGCCCTCCTCGGGCGGCGAGATATAGCAGTCCCCCCAGGCCACTGATTATCAGGAGGATGGCTATGGCCCAAGGCCAATACCTCTGTGATGCTCCCCTGCTCTTACGAGATTCCCTTCGCCTCCTAGCACGTTTGGAACCTCGCGCTTTCTTCTTCACCTAACCTTCCTTTGCCTCCAGTGAAGTAGCGAATATATCCTCTCGGTGCCGATTGTTGGCTTGCGGCATCCTGACCTCGAAAGAAGGCCAGATAGAAAGACAGTGCGCCGATAGGTATCTGGCCCTCTTCCTCTCTCTTTACCGATCATCGAGGGCGGCCAGTGAGGGGGAACTTCCCCTCACCAGCCAGGGAAAACCTAGTGACATCCGTGTCCCATGCCTTCATGCCCCATCTCT
>JAUVHF010000107.1 GCA_030593425.1 Anaerolineales bacterium | reverse complement strand
GGTCATCTCGTCAGCGTACATGATGACCGTGCCGTCTATGTGGCGGGCCGCTCGGCCGGTGGTCTGGATGAGGGCCTGCTCGGAACGCAAGAACCCCTCCTTGTCGGCGTCCAGGATGGCTACCAGAGAGACTTCTGGCAGATCCAACCCCTCTCGAAGCAGGTTTATGCCCACTACTACGTCGTATACCCCGAATCGTAGGTCACGGAGGATCTCCACCCGCTCGATGGTGTATATCTCCGAGTGGAGGTAGTGGACTTTGATCCCCATCTCCGCCAGGTAGTCGGCCAAATCTTCCGCCATCCGCTTGGTAAGGGTGGTCACGAGGGCCCGCTGCCCCTGCTTCACCCTCTCGTTTATCTGGTAGATGAGGTCCTCGATCTGGCCCCGGGTGGGCTTGACTATCACCTGGGGGTCCACCAGCCCGGTGGGCCTGATGATCTGCTCCACCACCTGGTCGCTATGCTCCAACTCGTAGGGCCCCGGGGTGGCCGAGGTGTAGATGACCTGATAGATATGCTTTTCGAACTCCTCAAAGTTGAGGGGGCGGTTATCTAGGGCCGAGGGGAGCCGGAAGCCATAATCTACCAGGGTCTCCTTCCGGGAGCGATCTCCGCGGTACATGCCGTGCAGTTGGGGGATGGTCATATGGGACTCGTCGACGATGAGGAGGAGGTCATCGGGGTAGTAGTCGAGAAGGGTCCAGGGCGGCACGCCAGCGACCCTTTGGGCCAGATGTCGAGAGTAGTTCTCCACCCCGGCACAGTAGCCGATCTCCCGCAGCATCTCTAGGTCGTAGTTAGTGCGCTGCTCCAGTCGGGCGGCCTCCAGGATCTTATCTTGGGCCTTGAGTTCAAAGAGCCGCTCCTCAAGTTCCCTCTCTATATCCTCCAGGGCTAAGGCTAGCCGTTCTTGGGGGGTGATGAAATGCTTGGCCGGATAGATGTTGATGCTCTCCCTTTCGATGAGGATCTCGCCGGTGAGGGGGTCTATCTCCACCATCCGCTCTATCTGGTCACCCCAGAACTCGATGCGGTAGGCGAGTTCCTCATAGGCGGGTTGGATTTCCAGAGTGTCACCGCGCACGCGGAACTTGCCCCGTCTCAGTTCCAGGTCGTTCCGCTCGTAGTAGATGTCCACCAGGTGACGCAGGACCTTCTCTCGGTTGCGGATCTCCCCTTTCTTGAGGGTGACCACCACCTTGCCATAATCCTCCGGCGAGCCCAGGCCGTAGATGCAGGAGACGGAGGCCACGATGACCACATCCCGGCGGGAGAAGAGAGCCGAGGTGGCGGCCAGCCTTAGCCGGTCGATCTCATCGTTGATGCTGGCGTCCTTCTGGATGTAGGTGTCGGTGCGGGGGAGGTAGGCCTCTGGCTGGTAGTAGTCGTAATAACTGACGAAATAGGCTACGGCGTTATGGGGGAAGAACTCCTTGAACTCGGCATAGAGTTGGGCCGCCAGGGTCTTGTTATGGGCGATGACCAGTGTGGGGCGCTGGACCTGTTCGATGACGTTGGCCATGGCGAAAGTCTTGCCTGTCCCCGTGGCCCCCAACAAAGTCTGATGTTTATACCCGTTTTTGAGGCCTTCTAACAGTTGCTGGATCGCTTGGGGCTGATCACCGGTAGGCCTGAAATCGGAAACCAGTTTGAATTCTGGCATAGTGCTCTCTCAAAAGTTAGAGTTGCCTATAGGGGCTGCTAGAGCAGATTTCATATAGAACTTCCGTTCAAACTCTTATTATACTACGATTTGGGGGATTTGTCTAGCATGAGCTGTTGCATAATAGTATTTAGAGTGACGACAGTGGTAAAGGAGTAGAACGTTGTTATAGTACTAAAGTACTATTGTACCGCCGCAGAAAACCTGATACATTAGAAGCAAATAGGGGACAACAGAGGACAATAGAGGACACAAGAGGAGGGCAACATGACTGTTGTGCTACGTGAATTTCTGACCCCGGACGAAGTAGCGGCCCTTCTACGCGTAAGCCGCAAGACCATCTACCGCTCGATTCGAAACGGAGAGCTAATCGCAGCCCGCGTCGGTCGGCAATACCGTATTCCAAGGCGCAATATCGACCTCTTCTTGGCCTCAAAGAGTACAGGCAAGGAAGCAATCCAGGCTCTGTTTGAGCGAGTTGCTGAGGTTGCCTTGCGGTATGACTTCGAGCCGGAGGAAATCGAGCGGGATATTGCTGAAGCAATTGAGGCGGTGCGACGGAGTGCTGAGTGATTCGCGCCGTTCTCGATACGAATGTGTTGATCAGTGCTTTCATCATTAGGCATGGAGCACCTCGACACATCTTCAACGCATGGCGAGAGGGCAAGTTCGAGTTAGTCACGAGCTTGCCCATTTTGCAGGAAGTAGACGACGTCTTGCACCGTCCCAACATTCAGCGGAAGTATGCGTTGGGGGAGGATGATATTTATGCGTATCTTCTGCTCTTGGGAGCCCAGGCAATCGTCGTTCCTGTGCTTCCAGACATGGGTGCCGTGTCTGCAGACCCCAAAGACGATAAGTTTCTTGCCTGCGCCCTTGTGGGCCAAGCTCAATTCGTTGTAAGTGGCGATCACCACCTGTTGGATCTCGGCGCATTTGCAGGTGCGCAAATAGTCACACCGAGGGAGTTTGCGACCAAGGTTGTTGGGGGCTGGCAGCCGACTCTCCCCCAAATCGGGCGATCTTAGGTTGCTTTTCGCACACTATTCCTCACCGCGCTCAACGCCTCTTGTGTTGCTTTTGCCGAGGCCATTGTCTGCATCACCATCACCGCCAGCACATGCTGATGGAAGTACATTGAAGATACGTCAGATTACATATATCGGGTTCGTGAAGACCCAGCCGCGCCTTCGGAGGAGATAGCGACGATAGGCCCCCACTCGATAGGCCCCTTTTTCTTTTGCCCTGTAGCGGAGGGTCTGGCCCCTCTTTTGGGCCACCACCTTTCCCCGATGTACCAACCGCAAGAGGGCGGGTAGGGGGGAGACGACCTCGAACTCCGCTTCTCCCTCTAAAGCGATCTCCTCTCCCATTATCGCTTCCTTGTTCCCGCTTCTGGCTATGAAGCGGAAACCCCTGCTATCCCCTATGAGGTCATAGGCCACAAAGGCGTGGCCGGTTTTCAAGGCTTGGTAGACCAAGTTGCTGTCGTGCTCCAGTTTGCCGTTGAAGGGCTGGGAAGAGAGGATATGGGTGCGGACGGTGCGGAAGCAGTGCTGATAGGAGTGGATGGCTCGCTTCAGGGGCCCTAGGGTATGGACTGTGGCGTGGACATCGGTGCCGCCGATGGCCGCCACCCGGCTCTCTCCAAGCAATTCGTCCCATTTTCTTAGGGTCTCGGGGAAAGGGCCTTGAATGGCTACCCCAGGGAAATAGGCCAAAAAGAAGGCTTGGGGGAGGTTGGGGAGGTAAGCCTTGAATTCGGACATGTAGTTCCATATCTCCAGGCCGGCGTACCCCCTCACCTGCCAATCTACCCAGTTGATCTCCGGCTCTCCGCTGAAAGGGGTGCTGTGCTCGAAGGGGTGAGCCAGGAAACCGAATCCCCCCTGAGCGTTGACGGCATCTATGACGGCCTGGGCATCCTTGGCGTGTTGGGCTACTTCTCGTTTGATGTTGAAGGCCAGGTAGTGGTTAGCCTCGGGGACTCGCTCGATGTCGTGAATCTCCTCGCCCACCAGCAGGAGAAGATCGCCGTACCAGCCATCCTTGCCGGTCACTAGGACGTTGTGATCCGTGGCAATGATGAAGGCTAACCCCGCCTGGGAGGCGAGATGGGCCACTTCCTCGAAGTCGGCGGTGCCGTCGGAGGCGGTGGTATGGAGGTGGATGCTGCCTATGTATTCGTGCATCATCTCTCCAGGAAGTACTGGTGCGGAGATTATAGAGTTCTTGCTGATGGGCTGTCAAACCCCCCAGGGAACCCTTTGGCCCCCTTTTTCGTCTAAATAATGGCCTGGTGGTATAATGCGCGAAACTCTGGGCTAATTCAATTAAGGAGGCAAAGAGATGACACGAGTGATAAGCATCATTCTGGGGGCGGCGACGGTGCTTCTGGTGGCCGCGGTTCTCACGGTGGAACTGGCCATGGTGGTGCCGGCGGTGCAGGCCGGCGGCCCGTCAGGAGCCGTGGCGCCCGAGGCCCAAAATGCGATCTCCGTCAGCGGGGAGGGGAAGGTATCCGCTGAGCCCGATATGGCGGAGATAATCATCGGGGTGGAGAGCCGAGCCCCTACCGCTAAGGAGGCGGCCAGCCAGAACAGCGAGGATATGAACGAGGTGATGGCTGTTCTCGAGGGGATGGGGATCGCCGAGGAGGATATCCAGACCGTCGATTACTCCATCCGAGTGGAGATGGATTACCGAGGGGATGAGGGGCCCAAGGTCGTCGGTTACGTGGTCGATAACGCGGTGCGGGTGAAGGTGCGCGATCTTGATCTGGTGGGCGACCTTCTGGACCAGGCGACGGAGGCCGGAGCCAACAACATCTATGGCATAACCTTCACCGTCGAGGATCCCCGGCCTTTCCAGGAGCAGGCTCGGGAGATGGCGGTGGCCGAGGCTCGTAGCAAGGCCGGGCAGTTGGCTGAGGCCGCCGATGTGCGGCTGGGCGATCTCCTTTCCCTGAGCGAATATCTGGTCGGGGGGCCGGTCTATGTGGAAAGGGCCGCTGCGGCCGAGGGCATGGGAGGGGGCGCGCCGCCTATCTCTCCGGGGCAACTGGAGATAACGGTCCAGGTGCAGATGAGTTATGAGATAGTGCAATAACAGACGTTAGAAATGAGGAAGGGGTCGCAAGTCGCGGCCCCTTTTCAGTTGTCTTCTGACTGGGATAGGATCTGGCGAGCGCGCGCCGCCTCTTCTCGGGGCACGAGGATCTGGACTTCCCCCAAGCCATCGACGGTGAGGGCGAAGACGGTGCTCCCACTATCGTACCGCAGGAGGACCGGGATCCCCTCACTCTCCAAGCGACCCTTGATCACGTGGGCCTGAATTTGCCCGGAGGCGGTATGGACCTTTTCTAACTCTTCCACTCCCGTAAGCCTCGTCGGGTTACTTATTGGTCATGCTCCTCAGGAAAGTCTCTATCAGGGTGGTCGCTGTCTCTGGCCAGGGGAAAGTCTCGGGATTCAGCATCCATTGGAAGAGGAGACCGTCGTAGGCGGCCACGAGGATGGAAGACAGATGATGGACGTTAGCCCCTCTGAACTCTCCTTTGGAGATGCCCTCTTGAATGATGGCGCTGATGAGGGAATCGTATTCCTCGAAGCTTTCGTAGTACCAGTATAGGGTTCCCTTGCTGAGGCCGCTCTCCTCGACGATGTCGTCCATGGTAGTCTGATGGTACCCGTGGTGAGCGAAACACCGCAAGGCTGCTTTCAATATCTGGCTCCTCCGCTCCTCCGCTACTTCAGCCTTGTCCATGGGCTCAATCCTATACTGACCAGTCAGTCTATCCTGACGAAATTGTAGTAGGGAAGAGGAAATTCGTCAAGGAGAAGGCAAAGGGCCCCCTTTAACTCTCTTCTTGGGGGGTAGCGAGGAGGGAATCGAGTTTGTGGGAGAGTTCCTTTAATCGCGCTTCTAGCCGTTGAAGGTCGTCTCGAGTAGGTATCTGCCACCGCTCTAGGGCCCCTTCTACTTTGATCATCGTCGCCGCTTCCAGGTTC
>JAUVHF010000186.1 GCA_030593425.1 Anaerolineales bacterium | reverse complement strand
CCAGACCGGTAGTAACCGTCAATGGTTATCAGGACACGACTTCCAGAGTCTGCTATCCTTTCGCCGCACGCTCTGCCACTAAATCCTCCATATACCTCAGAGTGAATTACGCCAAGTCTGGCACAAGCAAGCATCGTGATCGGGAGTTCTGGAACCATCGGCATGTGAAGCGTTACTCTATCGCCAACCTTAAGTCCGGCAAAGTCTCTAAGAAGTGCTGCAACCTCATTCACCCTGACGTAAAGTTCCTGATACGTTAGGGCCACATGAGGTTCATCCTCCGGTTCCGGTACGTAAATGATCGCTGCCTTATTCTTGTACTTCGG
Organism: Anaerolineales bacterium; assembly: GCA_030593425.1. Classification (GTDB taxonomy): domain Bacteria; phylum Chloroflexota; class Anaerolineae; order UBA7937; family UBA7937; genus UBA7937. The sequence goes on along the minus strand of JAUVHF010000186.1, from coordinate 3,083 downwards.
TAAGTGTCTATCAACACAGTTGTAGCAGGCATTTATCTTGCCACCAACAAACCACTTCCAGCAAGGGGCATCGCTTGTATCAAGCGTCGTATGCCAATACTGATACCAGCTAAGCAGATCGGCATACTCCTTGAAGCACTCAGGGAAATTATCCAGGCTAAACTGATCATAAATACCTGGGTCAGCCATATTTGCCTGAGCAATAAATTGCGTCGAGGGGTAGAAATACTCCTCTTCCTGCCAGTGAACCGCGATCTGTGCCTCGCTAACTTCTGCAAATTCTTCTTCACTCATAAGGTCACCTTCCTTCGTTCATTATCAGCGCTCTTTTAACTAATCAATCATATGTCAGGGTCACGCTCGGCAAGGCTACGGTCTTGCCTGTAGGGGGCGCGCCCATGAATGAGCCTGTCTCGGACGTGCGAATAGGTTACAGGCAAGATGCGACGCTACTTCTCTTCGGCCTTCGCCCTGGCGATGATCTCTTGGGCTACGTGGTCCGGCACCTCCTCGTAGTGGTCGAATTCCATAGTGAAATAACCTCGCCCTTGGGTGATAGAGCGCAAATCGGTGGTATACCTCTGTATCTCCGCCAGGGGAGCCTGGGCTGTGATGACGCTCAACCCTCCCGACTGTTCCATGCCCATGACCCGAGCCCGTTTGCTATTCAGGTCCCCTAAGACATCACCCATAAACTCTTCCGGGACGGTGATGGCGAGCTTCATGATAGGCTCCAGGAGCACCGGGTTCGCTTCTTCCATCGCCTTCTTGAAACCCAAGGAAGCCGCTGTCTTGAAGGCTATCTCTGAGGAGTCGACGGGGTGGTATTTCCCATCGTAGAGGACGGCCTGGAAATCGATAGCCGGATAGCCAGCCAGAACCCCCGTCTGTATCGCCTCCTTGAGCCCTTTCTCCACGGCAGGGATGAAGTTATGGGGGATGGCTCCGCCGCGGATCTTGTCCACGAACTCGAACCCCTGGCCTCTTGGTAAAGGTTCGAGCCTCAACTGCACAACCCCATATTGGCCGCGGCCTCCGGTCTGCTTCTTATGTTTGCCCTCCGCGCTGGCGGTAGAGCGGATGGTCTCCTTATAGGGCACCTTGGGGACATCGGTCTCGATCTCCACCCCGAACTTCCGCTCCAACCGGCGGGCGGCGATCTCCACGTGGGATTCGCCCATCCCGGAGAGGATTGTCTCTCTCGTATCCTGTTCCCGACTGACTCGAAGGGTGGGGTCCTCTTCTACCAGACGGGCCAGCGCCGTTCCCATCTTGTCCAAATCCGCCTTCGTCTTGGGCTTGATGGCCGCGCTGTAGACCGGGTGGGGGAAGCCGATCTCCGCAAGAAGGAGGGGATGATCCTTGTCACAAAAGGTATCCCCCGTGGAGGTGGCCTGTAGTTTGGCTACGGCTCCGATATCCCCAGTGGAGATCGATTTCACCACTTCCTGTTCCTTGCCCCGCAGGCGAAAGAGTTGGCCGATCCTCTCTTCCTTATTCCTGGAAGCGTTGAGCACCCGGGAGTCCGATTCCATCACTCCGGTGTAAACCCGGAAATAGGTGAGTTTACCCACATAGGGGTCGGCGAAGGTCTTAAATACCAAAACGGCTAGGGGAGAAGCGGGACTCATCTCTAAAGTCTCCTCTAGGCCCGATAGGGGGCTCCTAGCCCGCACTTCGCTTTCGGCCGGGGAGGGTAGATACTCTACCATAGCATCGAGCAAGGCCTGGCTTCCCACCACCTGGGTGGCTGAGCCGCAGAGGACGAGAATAACGGATCTGGCCTTCGTTCCCGCTACTAACCCTCGCCGAATCTCCTCGGCGGTCAACTCCTCGCCTTCCAGATATTTTACGATCAACTCATCTTCTGCTTCTGCCGCCGCTTCTACCAACGCCTGTTGAAAAGAACGAGCCTCCTCCAATAGTTCCGGGGGGATGTCCTTCTCCTCGCCTACATAGGCTTTCATAGTGACGAGATCTATCAACCCCTCGAACCCCTCTCCCACACCCACCGGGAGTTGCAGGGGGACAAAGTTTGCTTCGAACGCCTCTCTCAATTGGTTCAGGGTACGGCCAAAATTGGCGTTATCCCGATCCATCTTATTGATGAAGACGAGACGGGGTAGATCCCTCTCATCGGCGTACTTCCAGGCCAGTTCCGTGCCTACCTCCACGCCGGAGGTGGCATCGACGACGATGATACAGGCATCGGCCACCCTAGTAGCGCCTTTCATCTCCCCCACGAAATCGGCGTAGCCTGGGGTATCCAGGACGTTTATCTTATGATCCCGCCATTCGCAGGGTACGAGAGAGGTGTTAACGGAGATGTGACGCCGTATCTCCTCCGGGTCGTAGTCCGAGACGGTGGTTCCCTCGTCCACCTTGCCCAGCCGCTTTATGGCTCCCGTGTTGTAGAGCATCGCTTCCGCCAGCGAGGTCTTCCCTGTACCGCCATGGGATAATAAGACCACATTTCTTATACGATCGCCGCTATACTCTTTCACCGTTCTTCCCTCCCGGTGTCTACATCTTAATCTTAAAGCAGATGGCCAGGGATGTCAATCCGGCTCCGACGCAGGACAGAACAAGCACGCTGAATACCCCAGTATAGCCTTAGCACAGACCAGGCGTCCTGGGGACTCCTTGCCACAAAAGGTTCACCCTCTGGCGGGACGCGCCGCTGGTGCTCCTTATATCCACCCGTATCGGATGGGGCCTCGATAGGCTCTCCAAACGAAGATGCCGATGAGGGCCAGAAGAGCCAGAGTCAAAATCGGGTTGAAGCGGATGAACACCTGGAGACCCAGCATGACGATGGTCATCACCAGAAAGAGGCAGACGCTGGCCAGTTTCTTCCTGGTGGCTCGGAGGGGCCCAATCTGGGCTGCGATCTCCCCCGACACTAACTCTCCACCTGCCTGCTCGAAGAGAGCATCGATCTTGGGTTGGAGGTTGAAATGCACATAGGAGAGCAGCCACAGCAGGGCGCCCAGCAGAAGGGACTTTGCCAACAGCACCCAGTTGGTGAGGATGGACCCCAGCCCCATGCGGCGGAAGTAGACCAACCCCACCCCCGTGACCAG
>JAUVHF010000095.1 GCA_030593425.1 Anaerolineales bacterium | reverse complement strand
ACCCAAGAGCAACTCCACGGGAGCCTACTTCAAGGCCCTGGCCGACGTGGAGGAAGAGGGCAAGACCGAGGTGCCCGACCACTTGAAAGACGCCAGCCGAGATAGGAAAGCCTTGGGGCACGGTGAAGGGTACAAGTATCCCCACAGTTACCCTGGCCACCACGTCAAACAACAGTACCTGCCCGATGAGTTGCAGGGCAAGAGATACTATGAGCCCTCCGAGCAAGGGTACGAGAGGGAAATCAAGAAGCGGCTGGAGAGGTGGCGAGGGAAGAGAAGTTGATGGGGAAACCCCGGCGGCCGAATCGACGACCTCGTCTATGAGTTATACGATATCACACAGAAAGAGCGACAGATCATCGAGGGCAAAACGTAGCGTCGGCCTGTCCTGGCTGTAGTGGGCCAGGGCTTGTCCCCCGGCCTTTCTACAAAGAGGAGCGATAATAGATGGAAGAAACGCTGATCCTTACTGCCTTGGCCTTCCTCTTGCCCGCAGGGATAACTATGGTAGCGGCCGCCTCCTCAACGGAAAAGGAGGCCAAGGATACAGCCCTGATGGGACTTTTGGCCATCCCCCTGGCGGTGATAGCCTACGCCTTGGTGGGGTTCGGCCTTCAGTTCGGGGGGCTAGGAGTGGTCTCCAACCTACCTGGAGCGGAGAGCCTGCTGCGAGAATGGTCGCCTCTGGACGTGGCCTGGGGTCCTGGCTGGGGGATCATAGGTATGGGTGGCTTCGGGGTGCTAGGAGGCAACTTTGGCCGGGATCTGGTTTCGCTCTTCCTTTTCCAGGCTGCCTTAGTAGCCACGGCGACGGCTATCCCCCTCCTCTCCCTGGCTAAGAGGTTGAATTTCCCCCTCCTCTTGCTCATCTCTTTCCTCACCGGTGGTCTCCTCTATCCCCTCTTCGGCAACTGGGTTTGGGGTGGAGGCTGGCTCTCACAACTGGGAAAAAACACCGGCTTGGGCCATGGCTTCATCGATTTCGCCGGCTCGGGCACGGTACATCTATTAGGAGCCGGGGTAGCCCTGGCGGGGATACTGATCTTCGGCACCCGACTCAAGAGACGGCGAAGGCCCGTAGCTCCTCCCCCGGTTCATCTCCCCTTGTTAGCCCTCCTGGGTACTTTCCTCCTCCTGATAGGCTGGCTAGGGGTAGCCTTGGGGAACCCCCTCCTCGACGATATGTTGCCTTTCGCCCAGGTTGCGCTCAATCTAATGCTTTCGGCCTCGGGGGGGCTATTAGTAGCCGCCATCTACAGTTGGTTCACCACCAGGGCCCCAGACGCCCTTATCTCCCTCCGCGGCGGAGTGGCGGGGCTGGTAGCCGCCAGCGCTTCCTTCCCCTTCGTTTCCCCCTGGGCCTCCCTGCTTATGGGGGGTATAGCCGGCCTTCTCCTTCCCCTGACCGTCTATCTGGTGGAGGTGCGACTGAGGCTGGATGACCTCACAGCGGTGGTGGGGATGCACGCCGTCCCCGCAGTTTGGGGGCTTTTAGCCTTGGGGCTTTTCGCCGATGGACGGAGCGGCGTAGGGTGGAACAGGGTGGGTATTGGCGACTACTTGGGGGTCTCTGGACAGGGTGTCTCCGGCTTCTTCGTAGTCCCTGGCTTTCAGCCCGGCCCCAACCAACTCTACGCTCAATTAGTGGGGCTAGGGGCTCTGATTCTCCTCATGGGGGTAGTTTGGCTGGCTTTCCGAGGGCTGGATCGCTTGCGTACCCTCTGGCCTCGCGCCGAATAGACGACAGAAACAAGAAAGTGTGGAATTAAGGTACCTTGCGGCAGAGCTCACGAAAACCTTTCGGTTTCCACCATGAATCAAAGGCCAACAGGACAAGGACCTTGATCTTCATCCGCCTTTTCCTTCCTTGATAGGATCGTCCCGTGCAGACCCTACGATGATTTGCGCTTTTCAGTGTACTCGGCAACGCAGGCGCCGCCAACCCAAACAACCGCACTTGCACCCCCCGTTCCCCTCCTCGGTCTGGACGCTACACAGCAAATGGCCAGTTCCATCTTGGCGAAAGACAGTGTTTGAACTGCAGATGATAGGCTTGTGGGTACAGAGGCGGCTGCAGGAGATGGTCATGCTAATGGACGTGGCGTTTGCCGAGGGAGCACAGGAGCGGCCGGGGGAGACGAAGGCGGTCTTCAAGGTTAGTTCTCCCTCCAACCTAATTCGCAACTCCCTGCAGCCTGGCGATTATCTCCTCCGCCTCGGCGACGATGCGCTCGATGAGTTCCTTGACGGGGACGATGTCATCGATCATCCCTGCGATCTGCCCAGCCATGACCGAGCCGTTTTTCGTATCCCCCTCGATGGCGGCCAGCCTCAGCTTCCCTGTACCGAACTCGATGATCTCTTCCTCGGAGATGCCGCGCTTCTCCAATTCCTCGAATTGGTGCACCATGGGATTCCTGATGGCACGAACGGGATGGCCCAGGCTGTGCCCGGTAGTCATAGTGGAGCGATCCCTGGCTTTGAGGATCGCCCGCTTGTAGTTCTCGTGGGCGGTGCATTCGGTGGTACAGATAAAGCGGGTGCCCATCTGGATGCCTTGGGCGCCTAAGGCCAAGGCCGCCACCAGGGCCCGCCCATCGGCGATGCCCCCGGCGGCGATGACCGGGATGTCCACGGCGTCCACCACCTGGGGCACCAAGGGCATGGTAGCCACGTCGCCGATGTGTCCGCCTGATTCCATCCCCTCGGCCACTAAGGCATCGGCCCCTTGCCGTTCCAAGCGCTTGGCTAAAGCTACCGAGGCGACGACCGGGATGACGACGATGCCCGCCTCTTTGAGGCGAGCTATGTGGTCCCCCGGCCTCCAAGCACCGATGACCACGATTTTGACATCCTCTTCTATGCAGAGGGTAACGATCTCGTCGGCATATCCGGAGATGGCCAGGGGGATGTTCAACCCGAAGGGCTTATCCGTCATCTCCTTGGCCAAACGGATCTCACGTGCCACCTCCTCCGGGGGGGCATTGCCTCCTCCAACGATGCCTAGCCCCCCCGCATTGGAAACGGCGGCGACGAGTTCAGCCGTGCCCACCCAGGCCATCCCCCCTTGGATGATGGGATACTCCATGCCCAGCAGGTCGCAGAGCGGTGTTCTAATCATCTCAACCTCCCCATACATCTAATGGCATAACCATATGAATGACTTGATGTCATTCGCTCTTCGTCCCGGCCCCCATCACCTTGGTCCCCTTATAGCTGCCAGAGGATCGGCAGGCGTGATGCGGTAGCCGCGGGGAGTATGGTCCGCCTTGAGCGATTCTTTGGCTAAGGATCAGGAACCCTCTAGGAGGGCTACCACCTCCTCATCCGTCGTCTGGTCGAAGGTCCCATAGAAACTCCCCACCGCCCAGAAGATCTCTGGAGCGTGGAGACAGATCAACTGATCTACCTTCCTTTTCAGCCGCTCCATAGTATCCCTGGGCCCCACGGGAACAGCCAAGATCAACTCTTCTAAGCCGGTCTTCTGCAAAGCGTCGATGGTGGCCTCGATGGTGGCTCCGGTGGCTATCCCGTCATCTACCAGGATCACCCTTTTCCCCTCCAGGTCTGGTGAAGGCTGATCCCCCCGGTATCTCCTCATGCGCCTTTCTATCTCCTCCCGCTCCCTCGCTGATTGAGCCTTGATGTATTCTTCGGAGGCTCCCAGCCGGGAGGCCAAAGAGCGGTCGAGAATGAGAGTGCCATCGCTGGCGATGGCTCCGATGGCTAACTCGGGGTTATAAGGCGCGCCGATCTTGCGGGTGATGTAAACATCCAAGGGGGCATCCAAAGCCTCAGCCACCTCTGACCCTACCACCACCCCACCCCTTGGGATGGCGAGAACGAGGAGGTCCTCCTTGCCTTTCAGGAAGGATAGTTTTTCCCCTAGCAGCCTACCGGCCTCTCGGCGATCTCGGAATCTCATTTGGTGGCCTACCTCTTTTTGGCCCAGGCGACGGCCTTCTCCACCGCCTCAGCGGGGCTTTTGGCCTCAACGATCCCGGTGTACCCCTCTTTCTTCAGGCTCCAGGTCTCCAGCCCCACTACCGGGATATCCAGTTTACGGGCGTGGCCGATCTCCGACAGCGTACCATACCCTCCGCCCACGGCGATGGCCGCCTGAGCCGAAGCAACCACGATGACGTTTCTAGCCTGGCCCATCCCCGTGACGATGGGGATATCGACGTAAGGGTTGGCATCGCCGGGGTTCGTGCCTGACAGTACGCCCACCGTCGTCCCCCCGGCGCTGTTGGCCCCCCGGCAGGCGGCTTCCATCACTCCCCCCAGCCCTCCACAGATGAGGATGGCGCCCTTCTCCGCCAGCCTGCGCCCCACCTCCTCGGCTAGCCTGGCGACCTCCGGCGTGCACTCCCCGGCTCCGATGACGGCGATAATCATCCTCTCTCCAAGGGTATCGTTTCCAGACGGCCATACTGGGCCCCGGAGGGAAGGAGTACGCTTTTCATGAGGCTTATCTCCCCCACCTCCATCTGGCCCAGGTCACCCACAGAGGTGGCAAAGATGATGCCTCCTATGGTGCGACGCGCCCCCGCATGAGCCTGCTTCCTGACCCGACCCAAGGTGAGGTGGGCGTGAAAAGGTCGCCTTTCGGGCTTGAAACCCAAGGTCGCTAGCCTTCCCTCTACCCGCTCCTGCAGCCGTTTCAGCCTGCCCGTCTCCTCCTGCACCCCCACCCAGATGACTCGGGGGTTATTCGTACTGGGGAAGCAACCGAGGCCGGAGACGTCCATGATGAAGGGGTTAAGCCCTGCACAAGCCTCTTTCAACGCGGCGGTGATCTCTTGGATTCTATCCACAGGAACGTTGCCTAGAAACTTGAGGGTGAGGTGAACTTTCGCCGGGTCCACCCATCGGAGATGGGGGGTGGCGATTTTCTCCTTGAGCATCTCCTGCACTCGTGTCAGTTCGCTTTTGATGCCTGCACTTAACTCGATGGCTACAAAGGTGCGTATCTCTTCCATTCTCCTTGACCCATTATATCATAGCCTGGGCTGGCTTCCAATACCTCTCGCAGGGCCCTCTTTCCGGGGCCAGACTAGCGGCGTAGGCTCGTACCCGCCGCTCCATCATCTCCTTCCTCCTGAAGAGATGGAATGTCTGCGAGGCATAGAGGGCTATGGCCTCTATCTTCTCTTCGATAGTGTCGGCTATCCCCTCCAGCGTGGGCGACCACTGTTCTCCATCGCCTAGAGCCAGAAGCAAGGCTGCTTCTTCCTCAATGTAGGGGAAATCCTCGTAGTAAGTCACTGGATACCCTCGCCGCCTCAAGGAATCCGCGGCCCTCCTGACTATCTGATGGTCCACATGATGGCCCACAGCCAGGGGGGCATAGATGGGAGGGGTGCCGAACTGTTTGGCTATCCTTTCCAAGAGGGGCAACAATTCCCGCTTCAAGGGCTCATCCTTGGGATGGAGGGGGCCAAAGAGAGCCCTCTCGCTTTCATAAAGGAGCCCCTCATCCTGGCGATAGATGGCATCCAGGAATTCCAAGTGCAAGAAGTCTCCTCCTAAGGAGCGAATGGCGGCCTGATCCTCCAGCCGGCGGAGCCCTACTGGGTCAGGAGGGTTGCCCGCGGTGAGGTGGAGGAAACGGGCGAAGGGAGAAAGGTGCTCATAAGAGGGGATGCCGGCGAAGAGGGTGACTACCAGCACCCTCTCACCAGCCAGGGTCTGTTTCCTTATCAAGCCGCCGCAGGAGAAGACGACGTCGTCTAGATGGGGGGAGAGGTAGAGGCGATGGTAACTCGATCCAGCCATTTTTCTTACACCTTATCACAGCCACCCCTCACGGTCAACCTTGACAGGAAAGGAGACTCCTGATATATTCTCCTCCAAAGGAGGCACAAAGATGAAACGACTAATTCTCTTGCTTCTGATTCTACTCTTTGTGGCTAGTTGTGGGCCTTCGGTGCCACCCCCTGCCACCCCCAAGTCTCGTGGGACTCCTACTCCTACCCCGGCCACCGACGAGGAGGCGATCCTGCAACTCCTAGATGCTGAGGCGGAGGGGGTAGTGCAGCAGGATATAGACCGGCTGATGGACCTCTGGGCTCCTGACGGCGTGGTGACCGACGCCAACCATACTCCCGATGACCCCACCGATGACCCGGTCTGGGAGGGAGGGGAGGCTGTCAAGGAGAGGTATCTGGTCATCTTCCAATCTTTCCCCACCCAGGCAACCCACCCGGACGTGGAACTGACCATCAGTGGGGACACCGCCGAGGCCACGACTACCACCACTATCGGTATAGACATGGCTCCCAAAGGGGACGAGTGGACCTTCGCCAA
>JAUVHF010000093.1 GCA_030593425.1 Anaerolineales bacterium | reverse complement strand
GGATGGTGGTATTCCGCTCGATTAAGGGCGTAGCCACGCCACCCAGGGTCTCGATGCTCAAGGTCAGCGGGGTAACGTCGAGGAGCAAGATGTCCTTCACCTCCCCTTTCAGCACGCCGGCTTGGATGGCCGCCCCCAGGCCCACCAGCTCGTCGGGGTTAATCCCTTTATGGGGCTCCTTGCCGAAGAACTCGGCCACCATCTTCTGGACGGCGGGCATCCGCGTCTGCCCCCCTACCAGGATGACCTCGTCGATGTCCGAAGGCTCGATTTTCGCATCGTCCAGCGCCTGCTTCATAGGGGGTATAGTCTTCTCGATGAGATCCCCCACCAACTGCTCCAGCTTAGACCGGGTAATGGTCATAGTGAGGTGCTTGGGGCCGGAGGAGTCAGCGGTGATGAAGGGAAGGTTGATCTCCGTCTGCATCACGGTGGAGAGTTCGCACTTGGCCTTCTCCGCCGCCTCCTTCAGCCGCTGGAGGGCCATGCTATCCTCGCGCAGGTCTATCCCTTGCTCCTTCTTGAACTCGTCGGCTATCCAGTCGATGACCCGCTGGTCGAAGTCATCGCCTCCCAGGTGGGTGTCCCCGTTGGTGGACTTCACCTCGAAGACCCCCTCGCCTATCTCCAAGATGGAGATATCGTAGGTGCCGCCCCCCAGGTCAAATACCGCTATCCGCTCGTCCGCCTTCTTATCCAGGCCATAAGCCAGGGAGGAGGCGGTGGGCTCGTTGATGATGCGCAAGACTTTCAGTCCCGCTATCTTGCCCGCTTCTTTGGTGGCCTGCCTCTGGGAGTCGTTGAAATAGGCGGGGACGGTGATCACCGCCTCGGTCACCGGCTCGCCTAGGTAGGCTTCGGCATCCCTCCTCAACTTCTGGAGGATCATGGAGGATATCTCGGGTGGCGAGTACTCATTACCCTCCATATGCACGCGCACATCCCCGTTGGGGGCCTCGCTCAATTTGAAAGGCACGAGTTCGATATCATGCTGTACCGTGGAGTCCTTATACTTGCGCCCCATGAACCGTTTAATGGAGAAGATGGTATTCTCGGGGTTGGTCGTCGCTTGACGTTTAGCCACCTGGCCTACCAACCTCTCTCCAGTCTTGGTGACCGCCACCACCGAGGGGCAGAGTCGCGACCCTTCCGCGGTAGGGATCACCGTAGGCTCTCCACCCTCCATAACCGCGGCCACCGAGTTGGTGGTCCCCAAATCTATACCTATAGTCTTAGCCATATCTATCTCTCCTCAATAGCGCCTTATTATGCGCTCTTCTCCTTTGCTACCTTTACCAGAGTTGGTCGCACGACCCTATCGTGCAGCCTGTAACCCCTCTGCAAAATGTCCATGATCTGGCCCTCTTTGTATTCTTCGCTCTCCTCATGCACCACCGCCTCATGGATGGCGGGGTCGAACTCCTTTCCTACCTCCGCCTCTATTTCCGTCACCCCCTCCTGCTCCAGAATAGTCTGGAGTTTCCGGTGAATGAGGAATATCCCCTCCACCCAGGTGAGGGTGTGTATCTTGTCCGGTATCGTCTTTGTGGCCCTCTCGAAGTCATCGAGGATGGGGAGGAGTTTGGCGATGAGGACCGAGTTGGCGAACTTCAGGAGTTCCTCCCGTTCCTTCTCATTCCGTTTCTTGAAGTTGGCGAACTCGGCTCGGGCTCGCTTCCACTGATCCAGGTACTCCTCCGCCCTGGCTCTTTCCTCCTCCAGGGCGGCGCGGAGTTCCTCTGGGGTCTGAGGCCCCTCAGGCAACTTGGCCACGGCCTCTTCGGCCTTGGCAACCCTCTCCTGTAGAGGCTCTTGCTCCTTCTGCTTTGGCATATCGATGTTACCTCCAGATCTCAGTAGAGAGACCGTAAGATTCAGAGAAGAGATCGGTCATTAGGCTCGCCATGTAGCGCACCGCACAGATGCATCTCTCATAGGGCATACGCATGGGGCCCAGCACCCCTAGGATGCCCATCGCCTCCTCAGCCACGCCGTAGCGGGCCAAAACGATGCTACAATCCCTCGCCTCGCGCCAGCGACCTTCCCCCCCGATGAGGACCTGCACCCCCCCAAGCGTGAGTTCTACCTCCGCAAGGAGGGACTCGAGGAAGGTACGGCGCTCCAGTATGCCCAGAACCCTCTCCACACTTTCCATCTCGACGAACTCGGGTTGGCGCAGGATATTTGTAATCCCGTCATGGTATATATCGCTGGCTCGCCTTTGGTCAAACCCTTCCATCACCTCTATCAGATGTTGAGACACCCTCCTCTTGAAGCCTTGGAACCCAGCCATCCGCGTCCTTATCTCTTCGCTTGTGAGACCGCCTAGCCCAACGTTCAGTTCGTTGGCTAGACGGCTCAACTGCGTCTGCTCCAAGGGCGGGGCGGAGGTGAGGATCTCCTGCCTCAGGCTGCCCTCATGGAAAACCAGGAGTAAGAGGAGCACCGACTCGCCCACAGGGATAAGGTCCAGATGTTTTAGCCGAGAGCGAGGCACCTTGGGCGCGGTGACGAGAGCCGCGTTCCGCGCGCTGCGGGCTAAGACGGCGGCCGAGAGTTTCAACCATTGATCTAGATCCATTCGCGCTTGATGGAACTGATGGCGAATCATACGCTGTTCCTCTACGGATAGCGCTCTCTCCTCCATCAGATGCTCCACGAAGTAGCGATACCCCTTCTCCGTGGGCATCCGCCCGGCTGAGGTGTAAGGGTGAGTCAGATACCCCGCCTCTTCCAGGGAAGCCATCTCATGGCGGATGGTAGCCGAACTTACATTCAAGCCCGGTCGCCCCACCAGCGCCTTAGAGCCTACCGGAACGACGGTAGCGATATACCCTCTCACTACCAGATCCAATATAGTCTTCTGTCTCTCCGTCAGCATCTAGACATTCCACAAGGAATTAGCACTCTCTTCATTAGAGTGCTAAAAAATGATACCACGAATTCCTCTCTCTGTCAAGTGCTGCCTTTGAGGCGCCCTGTTAGTGGGCGTTACGATCTGTGAAGATCAAGAGGAAGGTTTTGAGGATTATCTTGATATCGAAGAGTATGGACCAGTTTTCGATGTAGTAGAGGTCGTACTTGGTCCGCTCCACGATGGAGGTATCGCCTCGGAGCCCGTTTACCTGGGCCCACCCCGTTATCCCCGCCTTCTCTTGGTGTCGTTCCATATAGCGGGGGACCAGTTGCTTGAACTGTTCCACGAAGATCGGCCTTTCGGGCCTAGGCCCTACCAGGCTCATCTCTGTCAAAAGGACGTTCATCAGTTGAGGTAACTCATCTAGAGAGAAGCGGCGGAGGAAGGCTCCCACCCTGGTGCTTCTAGGATCGTCTTTGGTAGCCCAAACGGGTCCCGTCTCAGCCTCCGCGCCCTCCTTCATGGAGCGGAACTTTATCATCTGGAAGGGCACCGAATCGAGCCCCATCCGCTCTTGAGCATAGAAGGCGGGGCCCTTAGAGTCCAACCTTATCATTAGGGCTATAAGGAGCATGAAGGGGGAGAGCAGTACTAGGCCCACGGCGGTGACCAGGAGATCGATAGCCCTTTTCAGGGTCAGTTTCCATCCTCGCAGGGCGATATCCCGCACGGTGAGGAGGGGGAGGCCTCCCAGATCGGCCACACTCACCTCAGAGGCGATGATCTGGAAGACGTCGGGAAAGACCTTGATAGTCACCCTCTCCTGACGGCAGTCAGAGATAAGGGGCAAGATGTCGTCGTGAGAGGCCTCGGGCAGAGCGATGATCACCTCATCTACCTCATGCTCCTTGATGAGGGGAGCAAGTTCCTTGGTCGTTCCCAATAGAGGGGCGCCGAGCTCCTCTGGAGCGGGGGCGTCGTTCCCCAGAAAGCCCACCACTCGGTAGCCCAGGCCGGGAGAGCGGCGGATGGCGCTAAAGATCATCTGCCCCACCTCTCCTGTGCCCACGATGAGGGCTCTCTGTTCGGCGATGCCCCGGGATTGGAGGGCCCATTGTAGCCGGGCGTGGGTGAGACGGCCCAGGGTGGTGAGAAGGATGGTTAGCACCCAGGCGTAGGCGATCATTAGACGGGGGTAGTCAGGGTTGTTCTTGAAGATAAAGTAACTGAAGGCCACGGCGATGATGGTACCAATGGAAGAAGCGGTGAAGAGGGAGTAGAACTCATCGATGTGGGAGAGAGCCCGCTTACGATGATAGAGTTTGTAGAAGAAGAAGGCGGTAACCACGGTCACGATCTGAATAGCCATCACCCCTAGATAGCTAGGAAAGGGAGGGATACTTACCGCTGGAGGGTACTCGGTGCGGAGGCGCAGGTGATAGGCGAAGAAGAAGGCTAAGGCTATCATCAAGAGATCGATGAGGAGGAGGGAGATGGTGAAGGCGAGGTTGGCCCTTCGTTTCACGGTGCTGCCTCCCTAACCTGCTTACTATCGCCAGACGGTCGGAGAACCTCTGGCAGCATCGCCGTCCCACCTCGCAAGAGGATGCCGGCCATCACCAACCAGTGAAGCCAGAGAGGGGTCGTCTTTGCGTAGTGCTTCCGATAGAAGAGGTGCATGGCCCGGTAAAACTCGTATCGGGCTCTCTTTCGGTTTTGACTGGAGGATCGCCTCTTATAATGAAGTACCTTCACTTGGGGGTTATAGTAGACCTTCCAGCCCCCCTTCTTGGCTCGGTAAGCGAAGTCCAGATCTTCACCGTAGAGGAAGAACTCCTCATCGAGGTAGCCTATCTCTTCCAGGGTCTCCCCCCGGATCATCATAAAGGCTCCCACTACCGAGTCCACCTCGGCCACTTGGTCGGGGTCTAGATAAGTGAGGTTATAGCGGCCGAACCGCTTGCTCTTGGGGAAGAGCCTGCTCAGACCGCTGAGCCTGTAGAAGGAGACCTCGGGAGTGGGGAAACCACGCCGACAGGCCAGATCCAAACTGCCATCGGCCATCATCAGTTTGGGGCCGGCGATGCCCACTTGGGGGTGCTCCTCCATAAAGGATAACATCCCGCTTAGGGCCTCTGGGGGAAGCATCGTATCGGGGTTGAGGAGGAGATAGTAGCGGCCCCTCCGGCTCTTGAGCCCCTGATTGTTGGCTTGAGCGTAGCCGACATTCTCCGGGTTCTCCAGGAGATGGACCTGAGGGAACTCCCGACGAACGATGGCCGCGCTCCCGTCTCGGGAGTGGTTATCGACTACGGTGACCTGGTAGGTGAAATCGCCCTCGCTGGCGAAGAGGGAGCGCAAGCAGTCCCGCAGGAGATCGCGGGTATTATAGTTCACTATAACGATAGATAGGTCGAGCATCGAGAGATATTGTAGCAGAGATTTGCCCTTTGGTCAACGAGACCTCCATCGCCAAAGAACGCCCACCGGATAGCCGGCCATCTTGGCTATATCCCCGGCAATCCGTACTAGGGGGACGAGGAGTAGGGCTTTCACTCTGTCGAGGGGCCTGAGCATGGGGAGCGAGGGGAGCAACCGCTTATAGGGTGTCCAAAGGTAGATCGCCGCTCCTAGAAATAGAGCCCCCCACCAGAGGGGGTGGCCAAGGAAGCCCAAGGCAACAAGCAAGGGCCCAGCAACAAGGTAGGAGAGGTAGCGGATGGCGTGGCGGCTCCGCCAGAGATCGGCTTTGCCGTCCCCGCGGGCGTATCTGTAGTATTGGCGGAAGAAAGCGCCTAGGTGGGGACGGGGACGGAAATAGACCACCGCCTGGGGAGCGAAGAGGAATTTGAAGCCGGCCTGACGTAGTTTGAAGTCGAAGACCAGGTCTTCGCAGTAATCCAGCCACTCGGGATAGCCCTCCACCCCTTTCCAGGCCTCCCGTCGGAAGGCGACGGAGCGGCTGGAGGGGAGAAACCGGCGGGGGTCTACCTCCGACAAGGTGGGCAAGATGGTAGCCCCTAAGGCTATCTCGAAGAGAGATTGGGGATCCGGGAGGAAGAACCCGCTCACCACATCGATGGAGTCATCCTCTTCAAAGGGTAAAAGAAGATGTTTGAGCCAATCCGGATCCAACCTCACCCCGGCATCGGTGGAGGCGATGATCTCTCCCTGGGCTTGGGCGATGGCCGCGTTCCGCCCCTGGGAGATGTTAAACCCCTCACCTATTATGAGTTTGAGGGGGAGTTTCCCCTGGTAGGCGCAGATAACCTCCAGCGTTCCATCGGTGGAGCCCCCATCGACGATGATCACCTCCTCCGGTTTCCTCGATTGAGCGAGGAGGGATTCTAGAAGCCTCTCCATGGAGTCCGCTTCGTTTTTGACAGTGGTGATGAGGGATACTTTGAGCATCACCTTGGAATTATAGCCTGGAGGGGCGGGGGAGACAAGCGGCTCAAGTAGGAAGATTGGTCGATTGCCACCCCTAAAGGGAGGTGGTATAAT
>JAUVHF010000016.1 GCA_030593425.1 Anaerolineales bacterium | reverse complement strand
GGTGAGGCGGCCCCAGAGATGGGAAGCGTCTCGGATCTCCACTTGGTCGTCGTGGATCCAGATATAGGCCGGCTTCTTCGCCCGCCCCTCCACTATTATGGCATCATATCCGGCCCTCTTGAGTTCTGCTCCCCAGTAGCCTCCCACATCCGTCTCTCCGAAGAGGCTGGTGAGGGGCGATTTACCCCCCACGGCGTTGCGGCCGCTCCCCGCTATGGGGGCTCCGGTGATAGGCCCACAGGCGAAGATCAATTTGTTCTCCTCGCCTAGAGGGTCTATGCCTGGCTTCAACTCCTTCAGGAGGTAATGGGCTATGAGGGACCATCCTCCCAAGTGGCGTCGATAGAAGATCTCTCTCGGTTCTTCTACTTCCTTATCCCCGGTGGAGAGATCGAGGCGCAAGATTCGCCCGTGATAGCCGTATGACATCTCCCCTTCTCTCCTTTGATTAATCGTTCGGGAGCCTTTTGGCCGCGGCCACCAGGCCAAAGCAGCCGGTGAGCATCATATCGCCGTAGGGCACGGCCATGTAGCCTAACCCTTGGGCCATCCGCCGGTTGGGTCCGGTGACGGTCACGAACTGAAAAGGGCCTTTGTAGTCGGGGTGGATGAAAGCCCCGTGGCCGCGGTCTTCATAGAGCTCGTCGTTGGTCAAGACCCCTTGGCGCAGCCGCTCGATATGATCAAAGAGTTTCTCCTTGTTCATCAATACCGTGTGATGCTCGAAGAGCCCCCAGACCTTCTCCCCCCTCACCAGGGCGGCGAGGAGATGCTGGTTGCCCACGTTGACCACGATGAGGCCCTCATCTTGTCGTGCGGTCACCACCTCATCGCAGAGAGCGCCCCATATCGCTGCCGAGCCGGTATCCATCATCAGGGCTCCCGGGGCATCCCGTTGCACAGCCTTCATGCGGGTGAGATAGGGGGGCACCTCCCGGTAGGCTAGGCTGTCCAGTTGGCCTCCAGCCTGCACGAACCTCTCCCATTGTTGGAAGCGGAAGCTCCGTTGGCTGATGCCTGGCTGCTCGCCGTGGTCTTGGACGGCGATGGCGTACTCTCTGGGAAGTTCTAGATCGAAGAGGGCCAAAGCCTTTCCTAGGGAGCGAAGATCGATGTCTCGAGTCTCGATGACTGCAGCATTATCTGGAGGCTCCTTCACTATCGTCACTCCCATGGATCTAACCTCGTTGAGGTCGTCCCGGACGGTCTTGGCCGCCAGGGGGGTGGCAAAGACGCCATAACCTGCTCTGAGGTGGGCCTTGAGGGCGCTGACATTGGGGCCGCCCCCCATGAGGTTCCCCGTCAGGAAGATATCTTCCCCCTGGGTGGTGGCCTCTTTGATCTTCTGAGCCACAATGGTGGACATAGAGGGGAGGACTAGTTTGACGCAGTTCTCCATCGGTTTGTCGCTCTCGAAGAGGAGGATGTCCTGCGTCCCAGCCCCCACATCTATGGCTAGCAGGCGCTCTATAGTCATGATAGCCCTTCTAAAGGAAAGCCCCAGAGGAAGCCGCTGCCGCGACCTTGGCCTTTGGGGCTCTCAACTTAACACGATTCGCCTCGCCAGGCTGCTCCATCTTGGCGGGGGTTTAGACCTTGGGCTCCTTGTCCGGGTGCATCTTCTTGAACTTAGCCCGGAGTTCCTCCTGGGACTCCTCGTGAGCCGGGTCGGGAACGCAGCAGTCCACCGGACAAACCAAAGCGCATTGCGATTCGTCGTAATGACCCGCGCATTCGGTGCATTTGTTGGGGTCTATGACGTAGATCTCCTCGCCCTCGCTAATGGCCTCATTTGGACATTCCGGCTCGCAGGCCCCGCAGAGGATACATTCCTCGGTGATCATATAGGCCATCTATGTTACCTCCCTTTGTTGTTTTGTCTTAGAGCGGACAACATTATATCAGATTTTACTCCCTTTGTAAACCTGAAATGTGAAGGACACAGGGCCTGTGTCCTCCACCTACCACACCTTACAATAGAGGCGCGGCGAGGGTCTATTCCTTTTCGAGCCCCTTCAGGAGATCGGTGAAGAGTTGGTCGTGGTAGATCTCGTGGTCTCGGATGCGGGTCAGGAGCCTCTTCAGCCCCGGATCTTCGACCTCGTCGATCTGACGGGTGTACTCCTCAGTCACCTCTCGCTCCACGGCGATATCGGCCCGTAGCATATCGCCGGTCTCCTCTGAGCGGTCCACCCCGGTCTCTTCTATCTCTGGGCTGCCATCGGTTTCTGTCATCTCCTCCGCCAGCCAACCTAGGTGTTGCATCTCGTTGATAGCCTGATCTTGCAGTTCTAGGCGGACTTCCTCATCGGAGGTCAGATAAGAGTGATACAGGTACTGCAAGATGACGGTGTACTCGTGGCGGATCCCCCAGTTCAACATATCGATGGTCTTATCCCTCTTCTCGGAGAGGAGCGCCCCTTCTGGGGCTATCTTCTCCCGCTCCGATTTCTCGACCATATGGCTGAACTCTCCGTGGTGGACCTCCTCGTCGGAGAGGATACGGCGCAAGAGGCGCTTTATCTTGGGGTCATCGATAGCCTCTATGTGCTCCTTGTAGATGGCGATGGCGTCCTCTTCGGCCTTGACGTCGCGCCGTAGCCACTCCGCTGGGGTGGTGCCTCCCAGATCCATCTCCGCCCGCTCCAGAGTGGGCTTGCCCCCTAACTCCATCACCTTCTCCGAGAGCCAATCGAGATGGCGCATCTCCTCCCTGGCGATGGCCTCGATCTCGCAGGCCATCTCTCCCTCTCCTAAAGCGTAGGCGTGGCGCAGGTACTGCACGATAGCCGTGTGTTCGCCTTTGATATCCTCGTTGAGGAGGGCGATTATCTTTTCGCTCATAGTCTCCTCCTAACCCCACTTCCCTTTGCCGATGTGGCTCTGGATCTCAGCCTTCACCCTCTGCTGGATGAGTCCGGCCGCTTCTTTGGCCTGGGTGAATATCTCTACACACCTGGGGTCTAGATTGTCCTCTATCCCCTTCTGGGCCACCTCGGCCACCTCCTCGAGCAGGTTGTAGAGTGTCATATGAAGACCGTTGGAGAGGCGAGACCTCTCGATCAACTGCGCCGCCTTCTCCGCCAGTCTCTCGAACTTCTCCTGGGGGGCCCCACAATTAGGGCATTTCTCCGGCGGGGTGGTTCCATCGTGAATATAGCCGCACACTGTACATCTCCACTTTCGCATCATTAAGCCTCCCTTTCTGTCTAGACTGCCTTCCGATGTTACTCCTCTAGTTTCTCGAACATCTCCTTCTCCGCTCCGCATTCGGGGCAGACCCAATCATCGGGCAGCTCCTCAAAAGGCGTGCCCGGCGGTATCCCTCCCGCGGGGTCGCCCTCCGCTGGATCGTAGATATAGCCGCAGACGAGACATTCCCACTTTTCCATCTTTGCGCTCTCCTTGTGATCGGCGTGGTCGTTTCGGGAGGCTCGACCCCCCCCTCGGTCTAGAACTTTACATACTTTTGGCGCTTAGCGCCACAGAGGGGGCACTTCTCTGGGGGTTCGCCCTCTACCGTATGGCCACATACCTGGCAGATGTAGATGCCCCCCAACTCTGGGTCTACCCCTTTCTCTACCGCCTCCTTGGCCTCTTTGTACATCTGGGCGTGGATCTTCTCCGCCTCTAAGGCCCAACCGGTGGAACGTATGGCGCCCTTTTCCTCCTCCAGTTCGGCTACCGCTCTATAGGCAGGGTACATCTCGTTAACCTCGTAGGTCTCGCCGTCGATGGCTGCTTGTAGGTTCTCCGCCGAGATGTTAATGCCTCTCAATTCCTTGTAGTGATTGGTGGCGTGGACCTGCTCTGCATAGGCGATGGCCCTAAAAAGGCGAGCCAGGTTGGCATACCCCTCTTTCTCCGCCCTATCGGCGAAGATGAGGTATCTCACATGGGCTTGGCTTTCACCAGCGAAGGCGCTCCTCAAGTTACTCTCGGTCATGCTCATTTTAACTCTCCTTTCTCTTTTTGGTCAATCAGCGCTTGAGGGGCGGCAGTGGGGACAAAGACCGTAGAACTCCAGACGGTGATCGGTGATGAGGAAGTCGGTGGCTTTTGAGGCTTGCTCCTCTAAATTGTCGGGCAACGGCGACTGGAGGTCGTCGATGCGGCCACAATTGGTGCAGACGATGTGGGGGTGGTTTTCCGCGTTGGCGTCGTAATGGCTGAGGGAACTGCCGTAGTCGAGTTCGCGGAGGAGCCCCACTTCTTTCAATATCCCCAGGGTCCGGTAGATGGTCCCCAGGCTGACGTGGGGGATCTCCTTGCGTACCTTCTCGTAGATCGAGTTAGCATCGGGGTGGCTTATGGTGCTCTGGAGGACCTTGAGCACCGCTCGCCTCTGCTTGGTAAGGCGGTACCCTTTGATGTCTAACCGACGACTGATCTCTTCCTGGTCTGTGATCATTTATATACAACCATAATAATAATCGTTACTAATATTATAACACGAAATGGGAATTTGTCAAGGAGTTGCAAGGGGAGAGGGGGAGTGATATACTCGCCCTTGTCAAAAGGGGGGTGTGAGGGTGGTTTTCTTTCTTCTCTCTCTATTCGCCATATGGCTGTTCGCCTTCCTGGGGGCTTGGCGACTCTATGCCCAAGGGCGGCTGCGGAACGACTACCATCGTGATCTCCTGGCTCTAGGCGCTCTAGCCCTAGCCACGGTGGGCTTCTTCTGGCGGCTTCTCTTTACCTCGGCATGGATGCCCGCGGATGGCGGCGATCTCCTCTCTTTTCTCTTCCCCCTCTACCGTTTCGCCGCCCAGAGCCTGAAGGGAGGAGAGGTGCCCCTCTGGAACCCCTACCTTTATGGGGGTGCTCCCTTCGCCGCCGACATCCAAACGGGCCTCTTTTACCCTATAAACCTTCTCCTCTTCTTCCTGGTGCCTAAGATCACCTTCCGCGCGCTGGAGTTGATCTCTGTTCTCCACTTCTTCTTGGCAGGGGCTTTTATGTACCTCTGCCTCCGCTTCATTAGGAAGGAAGGACGTATCGGTCGCTTGGCTTCTCTGGCTGGGGCTATAGCCTTCATGTTCTCCGACCTCTTCATCATCCATTTCGGGAACCTCAACATGATCGCTGCCGCCAGTTGGCTACCCCTGGTCTTCCTCTTCTACCATCGGGCTCTAACGGAGAGGAGAGTTAACTACGCCGTCCTGGCCGGGCTATTTCTAGGGGTGGCCATCTTGGCGGGCCATATTCAGCCCATCTTCCATATCCTCTTCCTTCTGGGCCTCTATCTTCTCTATCGCCTTTACCTTGCCTGTCGTGAGGATCGTAGGGCTATACCGCTTCTCTTAGGTCTCACAGCCCTTACCGTGGTTATCGCCTTGGGGGCCACGGCTTTTCTTCTCCTCCCCGGCTACGAGATGATGCAACTCTCGGTGCGGGCGCAGATCTCCTATGAAGAGGCGGCTAGATTCTCCCTCTCTCCAGCGCAATTGATAGGGCTCCTCAACCCAGGTTTTTTCGGCCGCGGGCCACGACTTTCCTGGGGGCTGTGGGATAGGGTGGAGGTGGGGTATATAGGGGTTCTGCCCTTGGTTCTCGCTTCCTTGGCCCTGCTTTTCCGGCGAGATGGTTTGACCCGTTTTCTCTTGGTCTTGGCCATTATCTCCTTGCTTTTGGCCCTAGGTGATAGCGCTATCCTTCATGGTTGGCTTTATGGCTTGGTTCCCGGGTTTAAGCAACTCCGCGCTCCAGCCCGGTTCATTCTCCTCTTAGATTTCGCCCTCGCTTTCCTGGCTGCCTTGGGGCTGGATGCCATCCTGCGTCCCTTAAGGCATGGAAAGCACGCCCTCTTTAAAGGGGTGCTTAGGCTCTCCTTTCCCGCCTTCCTGGCCATAACTCTGGTGACCCTGCCCCTCGCTTACGGGGTTCTCATCTTCAGCCAAGACAAGGACCCGGTGATTCTGCAGCGCATAGCCAACGCCACCCGGGGACAGGTGCTTTTCCTTCTCTTCTTGGGCGGGAGCCTCTTTCTCCTTTACATCCGAGGGCATCGGTGGGTGAGGCCGCAGATGGTGGGGTTTCTGGCTATAGGTTTGATATTCGTCGATCTGGCAGCGACCGGGGCCTATATCGATATCGGCACCAGCGACCCCACAAGGGGGTTCCAACATTCGGCAGCCGTAGAGTTTCTTAAGGGAGATGAGGCTTTCTATCGCATTGAGGTCCCGCGGGATGCTTGGGGGGTCTGGCAGCCTGACTTGGCCCTCATCCGGCGGCTCTTCGATATAGGGGGGATATATACCCCTCTCGAGTTGGCGGACTTCGAACGGTACCGGCAAGCGATAGGGAGCCGTTCTTCGCCCCTGTACAGTTTTCTGAACGCGAAATATCTGATAACGCAGAAAGGTGCCTCCCCGGGAGAGGGTTATCTATTGGCTTTCGATGGCGATCCCAGGGTGGATATCTACCGTACTACCGCCTTTCCCCGGGCCTTCATCGTCTATCGGAGCCAAGTAGTCGTGGATCACGAATCGGCCTGGGCCGCTATTCAGGCTCCGGGCTTCGACCCCGCCAAGGCCCTTGTGGTGGAGGGAGGAAAAGCCTTGGAAGGCGATGCCTCAGAAGGGAGAGCCGTTATCACCTCCTATTCCCTCAACGAGATAGGGTTAGAAGTCGAGGCGGCAAAGGAAGGGTACCTAGTGCTGAGCGAGGTCTATTATCCGGGGTGGAGGGCTTATGTCGATGGGACGGAGGAGCCCCTGCTGAGGGCCAACTACGCCTTCCGGGCGGTATATCTTGAGCCCGGC
The DNA here is from genome assembly GCA_030593425.1 of Anaerolineales bacterium. Classification (GTDB taxonomy): domain Bacteria; phylum Chloroflexota; class Anaerolineae; order UBA7937; family UBA7937; genus UBA7937. Next base: position 9,460 of record JAUVHF010000016.1, on the reverse strand, counting down.
TCCCACGAGGTTCGCCTGGCCTTCGCACCCACCTCGTGGAAAGTGGGGCTTCTCATAGGGGCTGGCACCTGGTTGGTGCTGCTTTTCTGGGGCGCTTGGCAGGTACGGAGGCGGTTACGAGAGAGATGAGTTCTTAGGTGTTTGAGCCCTTTCCGAATCGAGGAAAGGGTTTTTCATATTCTCGCTTTAGCGGGGGTTAAGGCCAGCGGTCGGCCTTGGGCTTCCGTCTTTCGGCCAGTCTGGCTCCTTCTAAGGCCCGGCGGGCGAAGGCGAAGAAGAACCGCTCTACCCCTAGGCCGGCCAGGGAACTGGTTTCGTAGTAAGGCCCGGGTAGAGAACGAGCGAAAGCGATAGCCTCCTCGCGGGGGACGGCTCGGGGGAGATCGATCTTGGTAGCCACCACCAATAGCAAGGCCGTGGGGACGACCCGCCATACCTCGTCCCGCCAACGAGGGAGATCGTAGAAGGATTTGGGGTCGCTTACGTCGAAAGTCAGAGCCACCGCTCGACTGCCTCGGTAGAAGGAATCCCTGACGAAGGCGAACCGGTCCTGCCCGGCGATATCCCAAACCGTGAGTTTCACCCGCTCGCCACCCAGATTGATAATCACCGTTTGGAAGTCTACGCCGATGGTCAGCACCCTCGATTCCTGGAAGAGGCCGGTGCAGTAGCGGCGGAGGAGAGTCGTCTTCCCCACAGAGCCGTCTCCCACGATAGCCACTTTCAAGACCCGCAACTTCTTCTCTTCTGCGTGCCTCGTTTCCATAGTCTAACCAAGATGCTCCAAGAAACGCTCCTATCTTAAGATAACGTGGGTGGTCGCTCGAGGACGGGGCGGTGGGGGAAGACCAGTTGCTGGGCCTCGGCCCCTCCCCGCTCTAGTATCTCTTCATTGGCCGTCTCGAAGTCGCGATGTACATCCTCCAGGGCTCTTAACTGAATCGGGGAGGGGTCGCTGGAGTGGAGGGCCACAAGGGTTGTGTACCTGCCGGAGACGAAGTAGAGGGCTTTCCCATCCTCCACCTCCGTCTTGCGAAGCCCGGAGCCCAGGATCTCGACGGAGGCGGAACGGAAGCCGCTCAGCATCCCTACCACCAACTCGCTCTCCATCTTGAAGTCGCCGAAGGTATAGAGGGGGAGGCTGGTGTCGTTATCGTAGATGGAATAGGCGATCACTCGGGCTTGGTGGTGCCGCCTTATAGCCACGCTATGCCCCTCGGTGACCGCCGATTTCCACTCGCTGGTTTCGGGGTAGGCCTGTAGGAGAAATTCTACATTCGCTCTCTCCGCTTGATAGTGGGTATAGAGTTCCTCGAACTGAGCCCTATTGAGGAGCCCGGCGGCGAAATCCCTGGCCGTACGCTCCATCTTGGCCCGCAACCTTTCCAGATAGGCCTCCCCATCCTTGTCAGGAACCCCTACTTCGGCCTCGCTAGGGGCTTCTTCCTGGGGTTCAGTCACCGTCTCTGGAGCCGCCACCTTAGGGGGGGGTGCAGATACCGGCGCAGGCTCTTTCTCAGACTCTAGAAGCAGGTTTTTCAGCAACCGCCTAAGTCCACGCTGGCGAGTCATAACCCCTCTGGGATTCAAGGTTACTTCTTATCTTAACATCTATGGGCAGAAAAGGCAAAGGTATCACCTCTTCCACCAGCGGGTAGACTAATCGGTCCTCTCTCGAAGCAGAACCTCTTCTACCAGTTTGAGGGCCTCTTCCCGGCTCCTCACCTTTCCCTCCACCTGAGCCTCGCGAACCGCCTCCAGTAGGTGACCGACGAGAGGCCCAGGCTCAAGGTGAAATCGTCTTTGGAGATCGTTCCCTGTGAGTAAGGTGGGGGGAAAGATCCACTCCCTTTCTTCGCCGAAATAGCCAGACAAAATGACCCTGGTGCTGGTCAAATGTCCCTGCCACTCTGGAGATGATATATCTCCTTTTAGGGTGGCTAGGCGGTCCGCTAGGGATAGAAGGAGGGCTTCAACGCCCGCTCCTTTTGTCTCCCTGAAGAAGCGATAGAGATCGAGAGGGGCTGGGGTCTTGAGGGTCAATGGCCAAGCGAGAGGGTTCCCCAGGGCTATCCTTTGACCGAGGCGCACTTCCAGGGTAGCGAAGCGGAGGCGGCGAAGCACCCTCCCTAGGGAAGAGGTGTCTAGAGCCTTGGAAGGAGGGTGCTTGTCAGCCTGTCCAAGGTGGTGGAGCAAGGCGGTCAACTTCAACAGCATGAGGCGGCTTCTATCGCCGGCCGTTGGTTGGCCCAAATGGGAGAGGAGATGGGAGAAGGAAGGCCATTCTCTCAAGGTGGGAAGGGTGCTCTCTAGGCTCTCCAGGGTATCCAGCGAATGTTTTATCTCTTTGAGTTCAGGTAGGGCTGCGATCAGGATACCTGTTCGTTGCAGGTAGCGTAGGCTGGCGCCGGAGCCTTCTAGGGCCAGGATCTTACACAGTTCGTCACGCGACCGCTCTGGGGAGACGGTGATGATAAGGGAGGCGTGGCGGCGCATCCACTCCTCGGTGCGACTCTCCACTCGGAAGCCCAATTCCCCCGCCAGCCGTACCCCTCGCAGGAGGCGAAGGGGGTCATCTTCGAAGGCTTCTTTAGAGAGCGCCCGCACTACCCTCTCTTTCAAGTCGTGCTGGCCGCCATAGGGGTCGATGAGGTGCGCTTCTGGGTCGAAGAGGTTCATCGCCAGAGCGTTAATGGTGAAGTCGCGCCGAGCGAGATCGGCTTCCAGGTCGCCACGCATCTGGGAGAGATCGACTAGGTAACGCTCTCCTTCCGCCTTAAGGACGATCCTGGCCACTCCCCTTTCCTCATCCAGGGGGACGAAACTTCCCCCTAGGTGATCCGCCAGTTGGCGGCCCAAGGGTAAGGCGTTCACCGGAACCAAAAGATCGATATCTCGCGTCTCCCTGCCCAGGAGTTGGTCACGGAGGTAGCCGCCTACGATATAGGTCTGGGGGGTATGCTCCCTCAGGAAGAGGCGTACGCTTTCAATAAGCCCTGCGGTCTCAAGCCAAGAAGCCACTCCTTCTCCTTTGGGGCGATATTATCGCTGCTCATGCTGCCTGCAGGGTGAGTTTTCGACCTGGGGGCAGGACTGAGCATCTAACCTCCATCTCCTCCACTCTTTTGGCGAAGGCGTGGGGGTCCTGTTCCACTAGGGGCCAAGTGCCATAATGCATGGGGATAACAAGCCTGGGACTGAGAAGCCCCACCGCCCGCAGGGCGTCGTCGGGGCCCATGGTGAAGTTGTCTCCGATGGGGAGGAGAGCCACGTCTATCGGCTTCTCCTCGCCGATCAGTTTCATATCATAGAATAGCCCCGTGTCCCCAGCGAAGTAGATCCGTTTTCCTTCTATCTCTAGGAGGAAGCCAGCGGGGTTGCCGCCGGGGCTGCCGTCGGGGAGGGTGGAACCGTGATGGGCGATGGTGAGTTTCACCCTCCCGAAGGGGAACTCCCAGCCGCCGCCCAGATGCAAGGCGTGGGCTTTCAACCCTTGATTTTCACAGTAGGTGGCGATCTCGAAATTGGAGATGACCGTGGCCCCCGTGCGGCGAGCGATAGCCACCGTATCGCCGAAGTGGTCGCCGTGGCCGTGGGAGACCAGGATGTAGTCGGCCTCTACGGAATCGGCGCTCACATCGGCCAGGGGGTTATCGGTGAAGAAGGGATCGAGGAGGAGGGTAGCCCCGCCCCCTCTGAGGGTAAAAGAGGCGTGCCCGTGAAAAGTCAATTCGACAGCCATATCATCCTCCTTTATAGCCATGTGTCATAGGGAGTATATCTTACCCTCTCCAAGGAGGTCAAGATGGCCCTTGACATAGAACATTAGTTCGTGGTATAATATCTTTAGTCTTTGGGGAAAGGGGATAAGAGATGGCTCTCTCGGAACGGCAAAAGGGGATCTTGAAATTCATCGCCGATTTCCTGCGCCGCCATGGCTACCCCCCTACGATTAGGGAGATCGGGGCTAAGGTGGGTATCTCCTCCACTTCGGTGGTGAACTACAATTTGGGCATCTTGGAGCGGGATGGCTATATCGAGCGGGACCGGGAGATCTCCAGAGGTATTAGGCTGGCTGGAGGGCTGGCTAGCCTCACAGGTAGGATCCAGATACCTCTCTGTGGGCGGATCGCCGCCGGCGACCCCATTCCTATCCCCGACGATAGTTTCCCCACGGAGACCATTGAGTTGACCCGAGACATCCTCAAGGAGGAGGAAGGGCTATACGCCCTGGAGGTGAAGGGGGACTCGATGATCGATGCCTTGGTCCACGATGGGGACATCGTGATCATGAAGCACCAGAAGGAGGCCGAAAACGGGGAGATGGTAGCGGTCTGGTTGCGAGATAAGGGGGAGACCACCCTGAAGAAGATATATCACGAGGGCGAACGGGTCCGCTTGCAACCGGCTAACCCCCTTCTTGAGCCTATCTATGTGCATCCCAGGGATGTGGAGATCCAGGGCAAGGTGATGGTGGTGATCCGCCGGCTCCAGGCTTCCCCCTCCTGAGATTTGAACCAATCGCCATGGACAAGCCCCTCGATGAGAGGGGCTTTGTCTTTCTAGGCTCTTGAGGTGCAAAGTTCTATGGCCAAGAGGTCGAGGGCCAGTTGTGGCTCCATCTGGCCGGTCTTTATGGCGGTGTCCACCTCTAACAGTCGATGGTGGATGGCTTCCAATCGGCTGCGGGAGAAGTTCCTTACCTGTTGGGCCAGTTTCTGGGCCACGAAGGGGTGGAGTCTCAGTCTCGTCTGGATCGCTTGCCAGCCGAGGCCTTCGATCTGTAACTCCTTGGCCTGCAGTAGGAGGCGAAACTGGCGAGTGATCATGAAGAAGATGTAGAGAGAGGGCTGGCCCGCATCCATTAGTTCATGTAGGTATAGAGTGGCCTTTCGGGAGTCCCGGTGACCTAAGGCATCGACCAAGGAGAAGATAGTTGCCGTCTGAACCTGGCTTACCAAGAGGTGCACATCCTCTTTCTCGATGGGGTGCTCCCCCGTATAGGTGAGGAGTTTCTCGATCTCTTGATCCAAGAGGCGGAGATCGCTCCCCAAGAAGTTAGTCAGTTTTTCCACGGCTGGGGGGCTGATCTGTCCGCCTTTCTCCTTTACCTGCTCTCTGATCCATTGTCGAAGGCGATCTCCCTTGGGCGGTCTGAACTCCCTGACGAAGCCCCCTTCCAGTTGGGAGGCCAGCCTGCGAATGGGGTTCGATTTGCTGATACGCCTCCCCTCGATGAAGACTAACCTGGTGCTTTGGGGCATCTGAGGGAGGCACTCCTTGAGACCCTCTACCAGTTCTCGTTTGGCAGGTGGCACCCCCCTCTTTTTTGCCCCGCGCCGGGGTTCCAACTGAGATGCCAGGTCACGCACGATCACCAACCGCCTTTGGGAGAGGAAGGGCGGAGCATCGCAAGCAAGGATTAACTCCTCCAAAGTGAGCGCCTCTCCATCCAGGCTGATGATATTGAGTTGGGATATGGAGGGGTCTCCTACCTTGGCCTTCATCTCGGCCAGGGCCAGGGTGCGGGAGTACTCATCCTCGCCGTGGAATAGATAAAACATATCTATAGGTTAGGCTGGGCTTAATTCTACCTTGTGGATCACCACTCCGCCCACTTTTTGACGGGTGATGCCTTTGATAGTCATCTCTTCCAGGTCCGTTGAGGTGGTGAGGCGTTCTTGCACCAGGAGACCCAGGGGCTGGGCGGCTATGACGGCGATTGTGGCTGCAAGGAGGAGACGAGGGAGTTTGGTGAGCCTGCGCCCCTTCCCGCCCCAAACCAGGAAGGAGGAGAGGCCGGCCAGGAGGCCAGCCACCGCCAGATTAGTACCACAACGGGGGTGGATGGCCAACTGGTGCTCCCCAGCCCGAAGCCGGGCTAAGGCCTCGCTGGCCGCGGCGGCCACCTCTTGGGTCTCTACCGGCCCGTATACATAGAAGCCATCGGCGGTAGTCCTCCCCATGACCTGCCTATAAGGGCCGCGGCGGGATAAGAGGTGGACGGTGGCGTGCTCCAGGGCGTGGTTACGCCGTATGGCGGCTATGATGGGGGTTTCCAGGATCTTCATAGGGTTTTCCCTTTCTTCGCAACACTAAGCCCTCTCTTCTAGAAGCGTTATCACAGCCTCCAAGGAGCCTAGAGGTAGAGTCGATGCTGGTAGATATACTCTTCTACCTGGGGAGGGAGTTGATACTTTATGGGCAACCCTTCCCTCACCCGCCGCTGGAGGTCTGTGGAGGAGATCTCCATCTGGGGCATCTCTATTATCTCCGTGCGAGCGGCAATCCCCGGCACGGCCGCCTCTAACCTCCCTAGATCGGGCACGAAGTCGGGCCTCTCCACCGCCACCAAGCGGCAAAGTTGGATCAACCTCTGGGGCTGGTGCCAGGTGTCGATCTCCATCAGGGCGTCCATCCCCATGATGAAATATATCTCCTCGGTCCACTTTTGTCGCAGGAGGGCGATACTGTCCACGGTATAGGAAGGGCCGGGCCGGTCGATATCGATGCGGGAGAGGGAGAAGTGGGGGTTGGAGGCGATAGCCAACTCCACCATGGCGTACCGATCTTCCGCCGGGGTTATCTCTTCATCTAACTTATGGGGCGGGAGCCCGGCCACCACGAAAATGACCTCTCGGAGGCTTAGTTTGGCTCGCGCCTCCTCGGCTGCAGCCAGGTGGCCATAATGGATAGGGTCGAAGGTGCCGCCCAGGACGCCGATCCTCCCTACTCCCACCATTCGAGTTCCATATCTCCTATGTAGACGGCATCCCCCGGCTGGACTCCCGCCTCCTCCAGGGCCTTGGTCACCCCCATAGCCTCCAACTCCCGGTGAAGTTTCTCGATCGCCTCTCCGTACCGCCAATCGGTCATAGCCACGGCCCGCTCTACTCTCTTGCCTCGCACCCGGAAACCAGCGTTCTCGTGGTCTACTGTGAACTTTTTTTCAGGGAGGCGAAAGATGGCCACCTCTTCCCTCTCAGGTTCAGGAGGGACCTCCTCTAGGAGTTGGGCTGCTCGATAGAGCAGTTCTTTCACCCCCTGGCCCGTGAGAGCAGATATGGCTAGGGTCTCCACTCCTCGTCGCTTCATCTCTCGCTCTAGAGTAGGCCAGACCTTTTGGGTCTGGGGGAGATCCAGTTTGTTGAGAACCGCCAATTGCGGCTTTCGGGCCAAGCCGGGGTTGAAGAGGGCCAGTTCTCTATTTATGTCCTCGTGATCCTGTAGGGGGTCTTTGGAAGCCCCGTCGAGGAGGTGGATTAGGACCCTTGTCCGCTCGATATGGCGCAAAAAATCGTGCCCTAGCCCCTTCCCTTGATGGGCTCCCTCTATGAGGCCTGGAATATCGACGAGGACGAAGGAACGATCATCAAGGTCCACGATCCCTAGGTTGGGGGCCAGGGTGGTGAAGGGGTAGTCGGCGATCTTGGGCCGGGCAGCGGTGCAGACGGAGAGGAGGGTGGATTTCCCGGCGTTGGGGCAGCCTATGATGCCCACATCGGCGATCAGTTTCAACTCCAAAAGCAGCCACCGTCCCTCGCCCGGTTCTCCCCGTTCGGCGAGGCGGGGGGCCTGATTGGTGGGGCTGGCGAAGGCAGCGTTTCCCCTTCCCCCTCGTCCCCTCCGAGCCACTAGAGCCTTCTGCCCCTCTTCGATCAGGTCAGCCAGATGTCCTTTTGTCTCCGCGTCGCGCACCACTGTCCCGGGAGGGACGCCGATCTCTAAGTCCTCTCCAGCCTTTCCTCGCTGACCTTTTCCCTTGCCATGGCCGCCCCGGCCGGCTTTGAAATGGCGGCGTTTCCGGAAGTTGATGAGGGTGTTTTGATGGGGATCGACCACCAGGTAGACGTTACCACCTCGGCCGCCGTTGCCCCCGTCTGGCCCTCCCAGGGGCACATATTTCTCTCGGCGGAAACTGACGCAGCCGTTGCCGCCCGGTCCCGCTTGTACCTGAATCTTAGCCTCATCGAAGAACAACTTCACCCCCGAGGAAGGATATAGGAAGGCGTGAGGTATGTCAAGAAGTATAGATGGAAATGCAGCGAGATGGTCGGGGGCTTTTATTGTGTGTTGGCGTCATTCGACGGGGTATCGCTTCTTTTCGGGCTTATCACAATTAGCGCAACGACAACGCCGCCTAGCCGGTCGGAGCTGAGCGGCCAAGGATACGATTTATCCACCACATTTTCACGCGCATCCCTGGTCTGCTCCAGTTACTTGTTGGGCGGCGTGCCCGCATTACGGTTCTCAATGGCCTGTAACCTGAATGGTAATTGTAGACCCGCCTTCGACTGAAATGATATGCGTGCCCGGAGACATATCACTAGGTACGGCAAACTTGACCTCGCAGTGATTCACGTAGCAGACTATCGTACTCACAGGCTGGTCATCAAGGTACAGTTGGAAAGGCCTGGCAGACTCATTTCGGTGTATGTACCCGCCTTGCTCACAGCGGAGATACCCCCCTGAACCGATGACTTTGATTTCGCCTCCAGGAGCCATTTGAGTCGGCTCACCGTGGCTAAGCTGAGGCCAGATGAGTTCGGCTGTTTCTGAGCTTAAGCAGCCTGCAACAGTTGGAGTTAGTGCAGGGGACATAGGCGTTGATGTTGGCCCGATTGGTGTTGAGGTCTGTTGCGTACTACATGCAAGAGAGATAAGTATCGCCCCAATTGCCAGGCACCAGAGAGTGACTTTTCCCAATTTCATCATTCCTCACTCGGGAAGGGGCTGCTGTTGCTTGGATAGCCACAGTCGCATCTTCGAGCCCCCGGCAAGCCCTCCCGTTGAACAGTTCAGTGGAATAGGCATTCTAATATTCGCAAGCTCTCCGGGGGGCTCCGGAGGCTCACGGAAGGGCGGGAGAGGTGTCACAGCCTTATAGCAACCTATCACCGCGCCTGCTATTCACGAAACGCAGCATTCGCGAGGAGTCCGAACGACAGTGCTGCTGCTGTCAGGCACGCTCCCACTGCAAGGAATTCCCCGTTGAAAAATGGAAAGATCGCCGCAATTAGACTGGCAACGCCAGTGATACTGCTGCCCAGTGCTGCGAGCCCAATGATTGTATCCAGTTTCTTGCGGTCTTTGCTCATCTTCGTCCTCCTCGTTTACTCGGCTATTACTCAAAGTGTTTGCACCTAAATATTGTACAACCTGTGCCAGTGGCGGGCGCCGGTGACCGGGCGTTCAGTCGGTGATGTGGAACAGATCAGGAGAAGAGACCCCGGGTTGACCTTCAGCGGCGACAGCGAACACCAGATCCATACCTGGCCCGCCTTGCACCGGTACCTGCACGGTGAAGATACCGTTGGCATTGGTCTTGCCTCGCGCGACTTCGCTGAATTCCGAAGCCACTGGCCCAACTCCCACAGAGACTGAGGTATTGGGCGGGAAGCCGCTGGCGACGACCTGGATCAGGGTTCCTGAGGGGCCGCTAGTGGGTGAGATCGTGACG
>JAUVHF010000210.1 GCA_030593425.1 Anaerolineales bacterium | reverse complement strand
GCTTCCCTTAGAGTGGGTGGTGTAGTTCGGGTGTGCCAGTTGACCGCTTGGACGGGATAGTCAGATAAGAGGTCGAACATGATCTTTTGGCCGTGGATGTGGAGGAGGTTGAGCCAGCCATCTGAGGCGGCTTCCAGTACCCGGAGGTCGTAGGGGATGCCGAATTCGCGGTACTCGCCTTCGCTGAGGAGGTCATAAGAGGCGTGTTGGACCGCCAGAAAGATGCCGTCGGCCCCGGCTCTGATCGCCTCTCTGGCAAAGTCGCTCATGGTCTCCCCTATGACCGAAAGGGCTCTCCTGAACTCGCGGGGGTAACGGCGTAGATGGACGATGAACTCCGGGCCGGCTAGATATTTGGCTACCATCAGGGGGTTGAAGAGCGTCTGGATGAAGGGGACTCGCCCCCCGATCTCCCGATGAAGGAGGCGAAGACACTCCAGTTGCTCTCCTAAGACCCCTCTCGTTACATCGAGGGGTTTTAGCCTCTGCCAACCTTTAGCCTCCTTGATGGCGTATTCGACATATTCTCGTGTACCGTTCTCGTGCCCCCGGTATATGGTCTTCGAGCCCCAATCGGCGGCGCAGAAGGCGTTGGAGGGGCTCACTTTGATGAAATCGAAGTCGAAACGCTCCTGGAAGACCAAGGTCGCCTGGGCCAGGCTCTCGGGGTTTTGATCATCACCGGGGAAATGGCGCCATAGGGCGATGGGCACCCGATCCACAGGTTCTTTCTTAAAGGCAGCCCGGATCCGCTCCTCCTTAGTCATCGTCACTTGCTCTTTCCTACTTCTAGGGTATAGCCTCGACCTTCTTAACCCCTGGTACCTCTTCTTTGAGCCGCTTCTCCACGCTCATCTGCATGGTGTATTGGGAGAAGGGGCAGCCACCGCAGGCTCCCAGCAGCCGAACCTGTACAACTCCATCATCGGTGACCTCTACGAGTTCGATGTCTCCGCCATCGAATTGGAGATAGGGCCTGATGCCCTCTAGCGCTTTCTCCACTTTCTCTCTCATTAAGTTCTCCTTTGCAAATATGCAAAATCTACTCTACTTAATCATATATCAGATGGGCGCGCGATGTCAATATTTGTGCCAGGATAAGAGTCGTAGTATAATTTCGTTAGGAGGAAGATTTGGCACGAAAACGTCGGCAGACCCCAAAACAGCGCAGACAGCGGATAATCTTCTGGGTTGTGGGCCTACTCGTGGCCATCAGCATGGTTGCCGGTACCATCCTATCAGCGGTGCCGCGCCGGCCAGTCCCACCCACGCCAACGCCTACGAGGATCATGCTCACCCCCACACCCTCTCTTGAATTGAGCCCCTCGCCCTCGTCGTGATCTGAAAGTTGCTACGAGGCCGTAAATCTTGTCTAAGGGAGCTTGCCCCGCTTCGCTAGTTCCTCCGCCACCCAACCTATATCTAACTCCTCTAGCCTCTCCCGGGTGGGGATACCGGTGGCTGGATCCCAACCCGCCATTCCATAATAGGTGATCAACGCCGCTTTGAACCTCTCCTCCTCGATAGCCACCCCTTCCAAGGCAGGGGTATCGGCCCCCAGAGGTGAGAAGAAGCGGCGGGGGAGGCGATCGTCCTCCGGAGTTAAGCCCTCCCGAGCGTTGAAGGCCCTGGCCAGGGCATGGCCCCTCTCCCCCACCTTGAGGAGTTCCCAGAGGCTGGTGTTCCAGCCGGTGACGGCGTTTGTCATATCCCGTAACTGATGGAAGTCGTAGGGGAGGAACGCGCAGAGCCCCAGGCTATTAGCGAGGATCTGCCAATCGGTCACATAGAGCAGGAGGCGGACCTTGGCTGGGCTGAGGTCATCGACGGGCAAGGGTTCCAGGATGCCCAAGGCCCTTATCTCCCGCAGGGCTCGGTTCTCCTTGGTGTAGATGCTATCGTGCAAATTATGGCAGTGATCCGCTCCCGTGGGTGAGAGGGCGTAGCCCACTCCTAGGCCTTGCTTCCAACGGGGTTCATGCATGGGGATCTCTTGCCCCTTGACTTGTAGAGCGTACCTTTGGGCTTCTGGCCCCGTCATTTCTGCGGCCCGCTTCACCCCCTCGGCCAATGTATCTCCCAGACCCTCTCGGCGAGCGATCCTCTCCACCATCTCTATCATGGCTGGAGCGTGGCCGAAGGCCAACTCCAACCCTTCGGTCTCCTTCGGGGTGATGAGCCCCCGCTCGAAACACTCCATGGCGAAGGCGATGGCGCTCCCCGTGGAGATGGTGTCCAGCCCATAGGCGTTGCAGAGTTCGTTCCCCTTGGCGATGGCCACCAGGTCGCCGATCCCGCAGTTGGAGCCTAAGGCGGCGACGGTCTCGTATTCGGGCCCCCCGTAGGTAGGGTCGACCTTGTAGGGCTCCTCAGCAGCCACCCGCCGTTTACAACGGATGGCACAGGAGAAACAGCCCTTTCTTCCTACCAAGATAGTATCGGTCATGGTGGAGCCGGCGATAGCCTCCGCCGCCTCGAAGGAGCCGGCTTGGAAGTTGCGGGTGGGGAGCCCCCCTTTCTTGTTGAGGTACTCCACTCCGCCTGCGGTGCCGTCATCGTGAAGCCCCCCGGCCCGGTCCATGTAGTTCTCCAGGAGCCAGCGGGAGATGACGCGGAGCCCTTCCGGATCGGCGATGGGGAGCGGTTCCCTTCCCCGCACGGCGATGGCGCGGAGGTTCTTGGAGCCCATCACCGCGCCCATACCTGTACGTCCTGCAAAGTGGTGGAGGTCGTTCACCACGCAGGCGAAGCGGACCAGCTTCTCCCCCGCTGGCCCTATCTGGGCCACCCTGATGAGGGGGTCCCCCAGTTCCTTTTGGATGGCCTCCTGGACCGGAGCGGTGAGGCGGCCCCAGAGATGGGAAGCGTCTCGGATCTCCACTTGGTCGTCGTGGATCCAGATATAGGCCGGCTTCTTCGCCCGCCCCTCCACTATTATGGCATCATATCCGGCCCTCTTGAGTTCTGCTCCCCAGTAGCC
>JAUVHF010000041.1 GCA_030593425.1 Anaerolineales bacterium | reverse complement strand
CCAAGGCTAGAGGGGCTTCGACGCAGCCCTCTTACCAGCCCGGCCACCATTCCGGTTAGCCTCCCTTTTGAGGCCTTCCCATGGCCCTCGATGGCCACATTCAGGAGCGAAAGCAAAATGTCTTCCTTCTTCCCATCCGGTATCCTCCCTACCACCCTCTGCGGGAGGAGGAAGTTGTCGTCCCGCGAGGCGTAGGGGTTATCAGTCCATACCTCCAACTCCCCATCATCAGCCGGATTAGGTAAGCGGCAGAACGGGATGACATCATCGCCCCCCACAAGGAGCAGGTACTTCGCTTCCCTTCCTTCGGCTTGCAACCTCTCGTCGATCTCATCGATGAGGGCTTTGATGGCCCAGGGGTCGGTGGGGTCCACGGGCTCTAGACCATCAAGGGTGCCACCTTCATCCACATAGACCCTCTTGACCTCTAGGCCCTTGGTTGCCCTTTCCAACTCGGATAATCTCTCTTCGATACGCATAAACCCATCGGGGCCATACTTCTCCGCCAGTCTGAACTTGCTAGTGACGATGAGCTCCATGGGCCTAAGCGAGGGGGTATCCTTCCTCAAGGAGGGAATCACTATCGTCTCGCTCTCCTCTACGCCCTCCCCTGGAGGCTCTTCTAATTCCCCCTCGTCAATAGGCAGTTGGTGAGGCCACTCCTCAGCGGCCAAGAGGTCTAGGACTTCTACCGGCTCCTCTTCTTCGGCGACCACTTGATCGGGCCACCCCTCAGAAGGTGCTACTACCGCTTTGGGCTCGGCCTCTTCCTCAACATCAGGTATCTGATCCGCCTCTTCTTCAGCCAGGAGGCCGACCGGAACCTCTTCTTCGCCCTCTTCGACATCTATCTCCTCCTTACAATACCCCTTCAGAAGAACCTGGAGTTCCTCGGGGCCAGGGGGTAACTCCTCTGGGAGAGGGAGCTCCACATCCATCTCCAGGAAATCCGGGTGGAGGCCCCCAAAGAGTTCTCTCGCCACCTTCATGCTGGGATCCAGTACTTGGGCCTCATGGAGCAAAGAGGCGCCTTCCACCTCGCTCCCCTCTCGAAGGAGGATATCGGCCAGCATCAATTTGACCCGGAGGTAGGAGGGGTGGCGTTCCTCTAAACCGGCCAGGATCCGCTTCGCTTCTCTCAAACGCCCACCCCTCCACAAAGCCTCGGCCAGGACTAACGTATGTCTCAGCCCCTCTCCCCCACGGGGAAGAGGATCGATCTCCGTTGCGGCTCGCCTGGCCGACAAGCGGGATAAGAGCCGCAGTCCCTGCAAAGCCTCGTAATTCGCCGGATCGACAGCCAGGACAAACTCACCTTGTCGGCGCGCCTCCTCCAGTTCCCCTTTCTCGATCAGAAGAGTGCTCAAGAGAAGCCGTGCCTCCAGATAGTGGGGGAGGTGAGCGAGGAGATGGCGTAGGAGAGCGATAGCGTACCGACTGTCCCCCAGAGTCAGGCTAAGCCTAGCGATATTTATTAGTTCTCCGGCTTTCATAACCCCTCTCTTCATGCGGTCTGCAGGGCTCCATTTACCCAGGCCAGAGCGCTGGTGGCCGCCAACTGCTTGTAGGCAGCGGCGTTGTTGGGCTGGAGCCGCACCGCCTCTCGGAACATCGATACCGCCTCTGGGTACTGCTTCAGTTGCTTGTACAAGAGTCCGGCGTTGTAGAAACACTCTCCGTTTTGAGGATCGGCCTGAGTGGCTCGCAGGTACTCCTCCAAAGCCTGGTCATACTCCCCCTGCTCCTCATAGAGCCTGCCCAACTCGTTGTGAGCCGCGCCACTGGTGGGCCGCAACTCGATCATCTTCCTGAAGTGGGCCATCGCCTTTTCTGTATGTCCCAACTCACGGCATAGGTTCCCGACCTTTTTATGATAGATCGCCTCTTCGGGCGCCGCCTCGATGGCCCGATGATAGGCTCGAAGCGCCTCCTCATACCGGTTCTGCGCCTTATAGATCTCGGCCATGGCCTCATAGGCGGGCGAGAACTCCGGCGAGAGTTCCACGGCCTTCCTAAGTTCCTCTATCGCTTCGTGATATTGTCCCAGTTTTCCTCGAATCACGCCCACCCGGTACCGGTAGTTGGCGTTCTGGGGCATGACCTCCATAGCCCTCTTATAGTTCTCCAGCGCTTCGGTGAGCCTACTAGAGTTCTCATAGAGCCGCCCCAGGTGCTCGTAGGCCGGGGCATAGGTCCCGCCTAGTTTCAGAGCCTCTTGGAAACTGGCGATCGCTTCCCGCTTGTGACCCTGCTTCTCCTGGATCGCTCCCAGGTTTATCCAGTGCATAGGCTCCTGAGAGTCCAGTTCCAGAACCCGCCGGTAGGCTTCTCCTGCCTCCTCGTACCGTTTTTGGCGCTCATAGGCGTCGCCCAGTTCACCATATAAGCGGCCATTCCCGGGCTGTAACTGAATAGCCCTCTCTAGGTGCTCCAGGACCTTATCGTATCGCCTCATCTGGCGGTAGGCTGAAGCAGTATGGTGGTGGTATTCCGCCATCTGAGGTGCCAAGTCCAGGGCCTTGAGATAGTGATCCAGGGCCGATTGGAACCTTCCATCGATCTCGTAAAGTTCGCCCAACGCGTCCCGCCATTCCGCCACCTGAGGGACCATCTCCACCGCCCTCTCCAAAGCGGATATGGCTTGAGGGTAGTTCTGCATTCTCTTGTGAGCCACGCCTAGAGCGTAAAGATAGAGGCCCTCCTGAGGAGCCAATTCTGAGGCCTCCTCGAAGGCCGCCAGAGCCCTATCCCATCGACCCATCTTCTCATAAGTCCGTCCCAGCTCATATTGGGTGCTCGCCTCCTGAGGGGCCAGGGCCTGAGCGGTCTGTAGTTCTCTCAAAGCCTCTTCCTCTCTACCGATCTCCCGATAGGCAACCCCCAGACGGCGACGGTGAGCAGCGCTCCGAGGCTGCAACTCCAACGCCTTCTGGCACTCCTTTACCGCGTTGGTGTGCTCCCCCTTCAGGGCATAGACGATCCCCAACTCGCCGTGAGCAGCCGCGAAGTCAGGCCGGAGAGCCAGCGCTTCCTGGAAGGCGAAGGCGGCTTTAGCGTACCAACCTAACTTCCGGGCTACGGTTCCCGCCTGGAACCAATGTTCAGGGCTGCGGGTCACTCCCGCCACTTGCTCATATTTCGAGTAGGCGTCTTCGAGCCTTCCACTGGCCTCATATACCTGCCCCAAGTAGAAAGAGAGATCGAGATCCTCGGGGTCGAGGGCCAAAGCCTGCTCCAAAGCGGAAGAGGCCTCATGGGGACGCCCGGCCTCCATAAGCGCCTTCCCTAGAGAGCGTTGATGTATCGACTCTTGAGGGGCGATGGTCGCCGCCCGCTGATAGGCCGCCGCGGCCTCCCCATAGACCCCCTTCCCCTCTTGCGCCATGCCCAATAGGTACCAGCCTTCAGCCTCCCCAGGGTCGAGAGCGGTTGCCTTCCGGAGAGCCGCCAGAGCCTCATCCCAGCGACTCAAGGAAACGAGGACGCCACCCAGGGAACGGTGGTAGGTTCCTTGGTCCGGCTTCAGGGTAGCCGCCTTCTCATAGTGAGCCGCCGCCTCCTGATACCGCTTCTGTCCCTCGTAGATCTCCCCCAGTCGATAGTGGGGCCCCGCTTCTTGGGGATCGAGAGAGGCCGCCTTCTTCAGAGTAGCAAGGGCCTCATCCCCCTGCCCCAACTCCCGGAGGAGAGCAGCCAGGGAAAGGTAGTAGGCAGACCGCTTGGGAGCCAGGGTGGCCGCCTTCTGGTAGGGGGTTAGCGCCTCCTCCAGGCAGCCTTGTCGCTGATATAGGGTCCCCAAAGCGTGGTGAGCCTGGGCATCCTGAGGGTCGAGGGTTATCGCTCTCTCCAACGCTTCCTTAGCCTCCTCGTACCTCTCCATCCCTAAGAGGAGGAGCCCCCGCTGACGGTGACAGTGGGGATCCTGGGGGGCCAAACTGACCGCCTTCTCCGCCTCCTCCAAAGCCTCCTGAAGTCGCCCTTCCAGTTCCAGGATCTTAGCCAGGTTAAGATGGGCCTTTGGATCATCAGGTCTCAGAGCCACCGCCTTTTCCAAGGAAGCCAGGGCTCGATCTTTCTTGCCCAGTCGGCTCAAAATCTGTCCCAGGCGACCATAATGTTCCGGCTCGGCCTCGGCCACTCGCTCATGCTGTTCCAAAGCCTCCTCATCCCAACCTCGCGCTTCGAAGAGACGTGCCAACTCCCCCCGCAGCGAGGGGTCATCTGGGGTGACGGTGACCGCCTCTTCTAAGGCGGCGACAGCCTCGTCCTGGCGACCTGCCTCCCAGAGCGCCCGTCCCAACCATTGATAGTACCGAGACTCATAAGGAGCCAACTCCACAGCCTCTCGATACTGGGACAACGCCTTCTCCTTCTCCCCCTGCTCCTTGTAGAGGCTCCCCAACTGGTAGTGCAACTCCGCCTCCTGGGGAGCCAAAGCCACAGCCCTTTCCAAAGCAGTCCTGGCACCGGCCAGATCGTTCTGGTTTCGCAAAACCAAACCCAGGCAGGAGTGGAAAGCCGCATTCTCCGGGGAGAGGGCTACCGCCTGACGGTAGAGGCGAACCGCCTCCTCTATATCCCCTTTCGCCTCGCATATGACCCCTAGTTGATGATAGGCCTGGGCATCGGAGTCCAACGCTTTCTCCAACTCTCGTTGGGCTTCTTCTATCTCTCCCTGGCGGTAGAGGAAGACGCCTTTAAGGCGGTGATAGCGGGGAACCTCCGGCTCCAAGCGGATGGCAGCCTCGTATTCCTGCCCCGCTTCTTCCAGCCTCCCTTGGAGTTCGTAGATCTGACCTCTTTCGGCGTGCAGTTCGCCGGAGTCATAACCCTGAGCCAAAAGGTCATCCAGTTCCTCCAAGGCTCGCTCATGCTCTCCCAACCTCCGGTAGACAGCCGCAGCCCTCACTCGCAACCCCAACTCCTGGGGAGCGAGATCCAACGCTCGACGGTACTCGCTTAACGCCTCATCATACCGCTCATCGCTCTCGGCAAGGGCTCCCAGCCGGCCATAAAGGGTAGCATCCGAAGGGTCGAGTTCCATGGCCCTTAAGATCTCGCTTTTGGCTTCGTTGAGCCGCCCTAACCTTTGGGCCACTACCGCCAGTCGGCGGCGATAATCCGCTTCCTGGGGAGCGAGGCGAATCGCCCTTCGGTACTCCCCTATCGCCTCCTCGTACCCCCCTTGCTCTTCAAGCACCCTGGCCAACTGGCCATGAGCCTCCGCCTGCCGGGGCGCGAGGCGGATAGCCTCCCTCAATTCCTGCTCCGCCTCGTGCAGCCGACCGAAGCGGAGGAACAACCTCCCGGCATGCAGCCGATAGGTGGCTTCGCGAGGCGCGAGATCTATCGCCTTTCTGTAGGCGGCCTGGGCCTTCTCCCTCTCTCCCAGGCTCTCATAAGCGGCCCCTAGCCGATCATGAGCCAGATGTGAATGAGAGTTCAGTTGAGTCGCCTCTTGCAACTCCTTGACACTTCGTTCCTCTTGGCCCAGGCTGTGATAGGTAGCGCCCAGCGAGGAGAGGTATTCAACTTCCCCTGGAGCCAGATCCCGAGCCTTGGTATACTCCTCCAGGGCTTTCTCGTACCTCCCTTGCTCCTCGTAGATGCGTCCCAACTCATGGTGCGCCGAGGCTCGATCTGGCGCTATAG
This sequence comes from Anaerolineales bacterium, assembly GCA_030593425.1. Taxonomy (GTDB): domain Bacteria; phylum Chloroflexota; class Anaerolineae; order UBA7937; family UBA7937; genus UBA7937. The sequence goes on along the minus strand of JAUVHF010000041.1, from coordinate 5,538 downwards.
CCAAGGACTTCTCTACCTCCCTTGCCGCCTGCTCATACCTCTTTCCTCGCCGATGGATGCGGGCTCCCATCTCCAGATAGTTGGGTTCCTGAGGGGCCAACTCTCGGGCTTTTTGACACTCCGCTAGAGCCTCCTCGTAGTGGCCTTGGCGGGAGAGGAGTTCCGCCAGCTCGCCATGCCAAGCCGCTTCCTGGGGAAGGAGTTCCGTCGCCTTCCTAAGGTACGATAGAGCCTCATCTCCTCGCTCCAGACGAGCGGCCAGGGCCCCCAAAGAGTGATAGTATTCTGCTTGCGGGTCGAGTCGAGTCGCCTGGTGGTACTCGTCGGCCGCCTCTTCCCACCGCCCCAGACTCTCCAACATGCTACCCAACTCGTGATGCCAATCGGCCCTTTGGGGAGAGAGAGCCAAAGCCTCTCTCAGGCTCTCCAACGCCGCTTCCTTCCTCTCCTGGCGGAAGAGAACCCTCCCTTTCCCACAAAGGTAGCCCCCTTCCTGGGGATCGAGCCTGACCCCTTCCTCGTAGGCCGCCAACGCCTCATCTAGCCAACCCTGCTTCTCGTAAACCAAGCCTAACTCATAGAAGGTGGGGGCATGCCTATCATCGAGGAACCTGGCCTGCTCCAGCCTCTCCTGAGCCTCCTCGTATCGCCCTAGACGGCTCAAGGCTCTTCCCGCGGCATAATGGTAGATAGCCACCTCGGGCTCAAGGGCTATCGCCTGGCGGAAGGCGGTAAGAGCCTCCTCGTACCTGCCCTGTCCCTCGTAAGCCAAACCCAACTCGTGATAGGTGTCCACATAGGTGGCCCCGGCGGATTCTAGAGCCTCCTCCAACTCCTGGACCGCCTGGTCCAGTTGTTGCATCTCCCGGTAGACCACCCCTTTATTCCGCTTGAGGATCGTCTGTTCTGGCTTCGGACGCTCGCTCTCCTTGGGGCCGTACTTCTCGGCGAACCCCAACAGATGAAGCGACCCCTCAAGAGCCCGTTCCAGGCAGAAGGAAGCATCGGTGTACCGCTCCACCTTCTTGAAGGCCAAGCCCAACTGATAAGAGGTCCCTTCATCTATCTCCTGGAGGAGAGATTTGAGGAGCGAGAGAGAGCCGTCTGGGCTCTCGTTGCGGGCTAGGCAGAGAGCCGCCAAAGAGGAGCCGTTGCCGTTTGTAAGAAGACGGCGCAGGTAGTCGAGGCGATCGGGAGCGAAATTATAAGCCTGGACGATGGCTCCCTCCCACTCTTGGGCATCCCCCTTCCAGCCATCCTCAGCCAAGGCCCGGGCGGCGAAATACTCCTGCACCAAGGGGTGGAGAAACTGCACCCCTTCCCGGTCAGGGGTACGCACCAATAGACCACTAACCAAAAGCCTGGCCACCATTGGCTGCCTACCAGAGCCACCCTCAAGGGCTCCTCTATCCACCTTGGACTCGCCCGATTCGAGAGTCTTCATGGCTCCACGAGAGAGGGCTTCCTCTATTTCCTTGACTTCCTCTTTCTCATATTCGGCCAGAAGAGCGCGGACGGCTCTCTCGATGATGCGAGTGGCGTTCCACCAATCCCCCTCGGCTCCCGGATCGGCTAGGAGTTCCCGCAAACTACGCAGGAAGAGAGGGGTATGAACTAGATCCCAAAGTTCCGGTTGTGCGCGGAGCCTCTTCTCCACCTCTAGGATCATGCTCTCGGGTAACTGAAGGGAGAGATAGCGGCGGATATCCTCATCGGAGAAGCGTTGGATCTTTAGCCTCTTCACTTTCTCCAGCCAACGGGCATAGGCTGGGTAATCCCCCTCCCGACAGGCGAGGACGAAACCCTTCGCCTCACTCAGTAGTCGTTCCAGTTCCTCTAAACAGTAATTATTGGTGACCTGATCTAGGTTATCCAAGAGGAGAAGGTGCGGTTCCTCCCGGAGGTAGTCCACGGTGGAGGAAGAGGCCTCCAAACCGTAGTCGGCTAGAACCCTGGTCACCATCTCTCTCAGCCCCTCACCCGGGGCCAAAAGTGAGAGGTCCAGGAAGAAGGGGTTCTCGCCCTGGCGAGCGTGCTCATAGGCCAGGTAGGCAAGAAGAGTGCTCTTCCCGGAGCCTGGCGCTCCTAGGATAACCAACCTCTCGTTGGCCGCCAGCGCCTCCATCCCCCTGGGAGTAATAGCCTCCCCGTCGGGAGTCACCTCCACTAGCCGGAGAGGGACGTACCCTTCCCTCACCTCCCCCAATTCGTCTTGGACGGCCTTTCGGTACCGCCTCAAGATAGGGGCAACCTCCTCGACGGCTGTTACCTCTCTCGGCTCGCCGTCTCCCTTATATTCGGCCACTTGGCCACCTCACAGCCTAGTTGTCATCCAGAAGGCAACCACACAGATCCCGACCCCCACTATGCAGAGGAAGGCTCCGATGCCAGCCGCCGTGCGGATCAGCTGGCTTATCGCTTCCACCAGCCGGGCAGCAGAGTCGATGACCGGAGCCACGGCGTCCTGAGTCACGGCTCGGCCACTGATCCTGATCGACTGGGTGGAGAGCTGGCGCATGGCACTATGGTACTCTTTAGCCATGATGATCCAGAGGCCGGAGATACTGGCCACCACCCCGATGAGGAAAAGGATCACGGTCATGGCTAGTTTGATCTCTTCAAGGCTCATCATCTTTCTCTCTCCTTTTCTTGGGCCCGCGTAGCCTTGCGGACCAGTCTCTTCATATCCTCCATAGCGAAAGGCTTGGTGATATATTCCACGCCCATCTCTTTGGCCGCCGCCTCGGCCCCGTCGGAGCCGTAGGCGGTCATGAGAATAGCCTGGGTCGAAGAGTTGAGGTTTCGGGCATGCTTCACCAGTCGGAGGCCATCCAGCCCTGGCATCCTCAAGTCGGCGATGACCAGGTCGAAGGGGGTCCGGACTATCTTCACCAGAGCTTCGGCCCCAGAATGGCTCGTCTCTACACAGTAGGAACCATCATCCGCTTCCAGGCTCTTCTGCAAGAAAAAGGAAAGGGTCCTCTCGTCATCAGCGACTAATATCCGTATCGGCTTAGGATTCATCCTTCGAGGACCTCCCCCTATTCATCGTGGCAAGACTCATGCTACTGTTCCTTCCACCTATATATTCTTGCAAGAACTGTGCCAGGCCTTGAAACCCACATTTACGAAAGGGCGAAGTAACCGCTGGCCCTCATGGAGAGACCAGCGGCTAGGGGGTTACACAACATATTGTGGGTTAAGCGCAAATAGGGCTAAGGTCTAGCGTAGTAGAACTGTTGCCGAACTCGTAAAAGTTGGAAGCAGCAAATGAGGCGACCTGTCAGTGGACCCACAGAGGCCGAAAACCGCAGGGATAGCTTGGGGGTTTTTACTTAATGGGGAATTTTACACAAATCTCTTGACCGCTGACGCCGGATTTGGCGACCCCGTGCCGCAGACCTGGGAAATCCGGCACCAGCAAGAACGTCGCAGTTTACCTGCGACGTTCTTGGCTTCGCCATAACAGATGTAGTTAATTCGTGGCGTCAAGGTGGGACTAGACAAGCATACTTACTTCTGCCAACACCCGTAAGAGGTGCCTCAACCCAGATTATACTTCTGCAAGGAGTACCTTAGAATATCCCGGCTTATCCCCAGGAGCCTGGCGGCCTGGCTCTGATTTCCGTCGGTCTTCCGCAGAGCCTCCTCTATCATCCGCTTCTCGAACTCGGCCACCGTCCTCTTGAGGTCTATCCCCTCCTCATCCAGGGAGACTTCTAGGCTGGGAGCCAGGCGCGGGATCCTTTGCCTCTCTACTATCTCCGCCGGGAGGTGTCTGGGCTCTATCTCCTCCCCCTCGCAGAGGATTACCGCTCGCTCTATCACGTTTCTCAACTCGCGGACGTTACCCGGCCACCCGTACCCTCGCAAGAGGCGCATAGCCTCCTCGGAGATCCCTCTAACGCTCTTCCCCATGGATTCGGAAAAGTCGGCCACAAAGGCGGCCACAAAGAGGCCTATATCTTTCAGCCTGTCCCGCAGGGGTGGGGCGTCGATGACCACCACGCTTAAGCGATAGAAGAGATCCTCGCGAAAACCCCCTTCTTCTATGAGCCCTTTGATATCTCGATTGGTGGCGGCGATGATCCGCAAATCCACTTTGATATCCTTCGTCCCCCCCAGACGCCTCAGGTTCCCCCATTCCAGAACCCGCAGCAGTTTAGCCTGCATCTCCAACCGCATACCTGATATCTCATCTAAGAAGAGGGTACCCCCATCGGCCATCTCGAAGATCCCCTTCTTCTGGCGCTTGGCGTCGGTGAAGGCCCCCGCTTCATAGCCGAAGAGTTCGCTCTCCAAGAGCGCCTCGGGGATAGCCGCGCAGTTGATGGCTACGAAACGCTTATCTCTCCGGTCGCTCTGGCGGTGGATCGCCCGGGCGATCACCTCCTTGCCTGTCCCGCTCTCCCCCTGGATCAGGATCGTAGCCTTACTAGGGGCTATCCTCTCCACCAGCCGGGCGATGCTCTTCATCTCTGGGCTCTGCCCCACTATCCAGGTCAGTTCCTGCTCCTTTTGAGTACGCAGCCTTCGGATCTCCTGCCGCAGGGCCCACGATTCCAAGGCCCGGGCTACGACGAGTTTGAGAGCGGTCAAGTCCGGAGGCTTCTCTATATAATCATAGGCCCCCAACTTCATCGCTTCCACGGCGCTGTCTATCGTCCCGTACCCGGTGAGCATCATCACCGGCATCTCCCCGCCAGAGGCTTTTATCTCCTTCAAGACTTCTGACCCCTCGATATCCGGCAATCTCAGGTCCAGAAGGACTAGATCAACCTCCTTCTCATCCAGGAGTTTAAGCCCTTCGCCACCGGTCCGGGCTAGGAGGACCTCATACCCTTCCTCGCTCAATGATTCCTTCAAAAAATAACTTAAGGTCTCCTCATCATCGATGATCAATATCACTCCCCCCATCCTCACCCCTCCATCGGTATCCGCACTATGAACACACTCCCCTTACTCTCCTCACTCTCTACCCTTATCTCCCCCCCATGCTCCTCTATTATCCTCTTCGCTATCGCTAACCCTAACCCCGTCCCCCCTGGCTTCCTGCTCCAAAAGGGCTCAAATATCTTCCCCCTATCCTCCTCCCTTATCCCTAACCCACTGTCCCTTACCTCTACCTCCACATGCCCCCTCTCACTCGTCACCATCACCCTTAACTCCCCACCATCAGGCATAGCCTCTATGCCGTTTAATATCAAATTCGATAGAGCCTGACCCAACTTCGCCCCGTCTCCTCTCACCAAGGGCACGACGGGGCCATAATATTTGCTTACCTTCACCCCTTTCGATTCCGCCTTCCCCTCAAACCTGTCCAACACCTCCTCTATAACCTCCACTACATTACATGGTGCCAGGTGCAGCCTAACAGGTCGAGAGATCATCAATATATCCTCTATAATCCTGTTCACCCTCTCACTCTCCCTCATGATCATCTCTAAACTCTCATACTTAGGATCCTCCCTCCCTATCTTCTCCGCTAAATGCTGCACCCCTGCCCCTATCCCCGCTAAGGGGTTCCTTATCTCATGC
>JAUVHF010000081.1 GCA_030593425.1 Anaerolineales bacterium | reverse complement strand
GAGAGAGAGGTTCCAAAAAGAGAGGCGAGGGTTTGATCTCCTTACCCTGGGCGTCTTTAACCCAAAGCAGGACGCGGTACCTCCCCGGAGGCGATGAAGGGATGAAGATCTAGTGCTGGTCGCGCACGATCTCCCCTTGCTCCCAGGCGGTAGGGGGATACCCTCCCTCTACGGGGGAGGTCTCTCGCCTAGTCACGGCCTCTCCTCGGGAGTCCGCCAATTCTATCGTCAGTAAGATCTCGGATTTTGGTTTCTCTCTGGCTTGCCAGAAGAGGGTCAAGTGTAAGGTGTCGCCTGGATAGAGTGGCGCTTGGGGGTCGTGTTCGAAGCCTAGTTTCGATAGGTTGTAGCCCAGGAGGCTCAAAGGGCCAAAGTCGATCTCCAGGTGATGCTCCATCTGGAGGGCCTCCAAGGGAGGTGGGGTTTTGGGCTTTAGGACTCGAATAGGCAACAGCAAAATCCGGTTGCTTGGCTCTTCCTCCCCTTCTTTTGTGGGTAGCCGTTCGCCAGATCGAAGGCTATAGATGCCCATCTCCACCCTATACTCTCCCGGTGGGGTGCCGGGCAGGATGAGGAGCCCGTGGTTGTCGGCTATCGTCTCCCCCTGTTGCCAAGTGGTAGTTATCCTGGCTCCCCCTCCGGGTTCCCCATCCCTCTGCCCCACGATATGATCTTGGGCGTCTAGGAGGTGGATGAAGACCTTATGCCGTTCCTCCACCGGCTCCAAGGCTTCCCAAAAGAGGGTGAGGGGCAAGGTGTCGCCAGCCTCCACCTCAGAATTCAATAGGTTATAACCCAGAAATCGGATCCGATCTCCCAATAGAACCTCCCTTGGGTATTGGATCTCCTCGGAGAGGGGGAGGTGGGGGATGGCGTAGAGGGCCAGACGAACATTCCCATACCAGAGATCCAAAGCCTTGAAAGCCCGTCTATCGAGCCACCCCTCTATGAAGCGGGCTGGGTCGCTCTCCTGAGTGGCCCAGAAGAGGGCGAAAAGGCGGGGATGTTTGGCGGTTATCTCTTCCAGGGCTGGCTCCGTTTTTCTTTCATCGAGGGGGCGCTCTCCTGGAAGGGGGTAGATGGAGAGCGGGCCTCTATAGTAATAGGAGAAGATGTCGATCTGGCCGGGGGCGTTGAGAAGGATGGCGTCCCCCTCCTTGCCGGTGACGGTGATATATCGGGCCAGGCCTCGATAATCGTCCCTGGCGTATCGGGGGTCGAAGAAGTAGCCGTAGAGGGAGAAGCCGCTGGCCAAGGTTATGAAAAGAAGCAGGATGCCGCTAACTAGGTCACGGATACGAACCCTCTCCATCCAGACCCCGCTCACCCCCCGGGCTAAGAGGAGGAGGTAGCCTGGCGTGGCTAAGAGAAGGAGTTTTGGCCTATATAGGGGGCGGCTTAGGGAGAGAAGGTAGATGACCAGAGGTGGGAGGAGGAGATAGGTAAGGGCAAAGGCGATGGCGTAGCCCTCGTTTCCCTTTCTTTTGGGAATCAGCCCCAAGAGCGCCATGACCAGGAAGCCGAAGGCCAGAGGCCCCATCGGAGCGAAGAGGCCCAGGCTGAAGATGCGCAAAACCTCTGGAGCAAGAAAACCGAGGCTTATAGGTTGGCTGATAGCCGGCCAGGTGCGGAGTTGCTCCCTAGCGAAGTTGAGCCAGGGGAGGTAGAGGAGGATGACCAAGAGTTGGCTCAGGCTCCAGAGGGCAAGGGCACGCCATTTCCGGGCGGAAGGGGTGAGGAGGAGCCAAAGAGCGTAGGCCACGTTGGCCACTAGAAAGATGGTGAAGGCGAAGTAATGGGTGTAGAGGGCCAAGGTGATGAAGAAAGTATTAAGAGCGACGGTGGGCCAGAGGCTAGCCGCATCTTCCTCCCTCGCCGCCCTGGCGAACTTCAGAAAGAGAAGGAGGGATATGGCTCCTAGAAGGGTCACGAGGATATACATCCTCGTCTCTTGGGAGTAGTAGATCTGAAAGGGGGAGAGGGCGGCGAGGAAGGAGGCGACTAAAGCCACTCTATCATCGAAAAGGGCTATTCCTAATAGATAGGTGAAAAAGACGAGGAGGAGGCCGCAGAGAACCGAGAGGGAACGCACTGCTATCTCGCTACTTCCAAAGAGGCGAACCCAGAAATGGAGGAGGTAGTAGTAGAGAGGGGGGTGGATATCGTGGGCCGCGTCCTGGGCGATGGTAGCGAGATCGCGCTGGGCCAGAGCCACGCTGACCCCCTCATCGGACCAGAGGCTCTGGCCATCGAGTCGGAAGGAGCGGAGGGCGAGGGCCAGGAAAAGGATGGCGCCTAAGAGGGCTAGATTTCTCTTGGACGAGACCATAATAAGTACCCTAGGATGGCGAGCAGAGCCGCAACGGTGAAGAGGCCGAGGGAGCGGCGTATGAGGTAGGTAGAGGTGCGACGGACTAATAAGCCATCGATGGCCACTTGGTCGCTGACCACGGTGATCTCCACTTGGTGCTGGCCATCGGCTAGCCCTTTCACTATAGGCACCTCGACCTGATATCCTGTCCGGAGACTGGAGAGGTCATATTCCCTTCTTTGACCCTCTACGACGGCCTCTAAGATGCCGGAGCGCTCGTCCCTGACCACTAAGAAGGATAGGTCTGTGCCTCGGAAGGTGAAGGAGAGGGTATCTTCAGGGAAGCCGACTCGGTAGGCGCCGAGGGAGGCGCTCTCGTCGAACTCAGTCTCCCAACGACCGCCATAGGTCAGAGCCCAGTGATCCTCTTGCTTGTACCCCAGTCCCACTACTGGCTGGCTGGTGGCCAACTCTTTTAGAGCCCAGTATACGGGGTGGGGCGTGAAGTCGGGCTCCACCAAACGGAAATAGTAGAAGGGTTGGTCCTTCTCCCTATCATCAGCCCGCTTGAAGAACCAGTAAGACATCACCCCCATCCAGGGCCATTCCTCCTGGGCTCGCTCGTAGGCTCGGACGGCGTACTGGGCTTGCAACTCCTCACCAACACGACCGTAGACCGGCGTGCCTGGAAACCCCTGGGGCAAGGCGTTCCATCCCACCTCCGCTGCCCAGATGGGCTTATCCGCATCTCCGTTTCTGACCATTATCTCCCGAATTAGCAGGGGGCGGGAGAAGTTAGTTCGGGAAGGGTCTACCCGTCGGTCGTCGGGCCCGGTCCAAAGGCCGTACCCTTGGACGGAGATGATATCGAAGTAACCCTTGGCCCCGGCATCGTACATCTTTTGGAGGAATACCAGATCGCTCAGGTTTTTGGGCCCCATCTCCGTGGTGGGGGCCAGCCCCGCGCTTATGATCACCGCTTCTGGGTCCGCCTCTTTGGCCCGAGTGTAGCCCACCTTTAGGAGTTGGGTGTAGGCCACGGGATCGACAGGCTGTTCCCCCCATTCGGGATAGATGTTCGGCTCGTTCCAGATCTGATAATATTTGATCCGCCCTCGGTATCGGCTGACCACGGCGTAGACGAAATCCCCGAAGTCGTTCAGATCATCCGGGGGGGCGAAAGTGCCAAGAGCATCCCCCTTTGCTCGGCTCCAGGCAGGGGGGTTATCCAGCCGGGCGATTATCTCCAAACCGTATTCCTGGGCCAACTCCACTATGCGGTCATATTTCTCCCAGGCCGATTTGGGAGGTTGAGTGCGGCGGTCCTGGAAATCCCCCTTTCCATGGATCTCTATATCCTCCCAGGGGAACTGCTGGCGTATCCAATGAAAGCCGGCATCCCTAATCATCTGAAGAGAGCGCCTGATCTTCGCCTCCTCCACCTCCTGCTCTAGGAAGGTGTTGACAGCATAGGGGTTAAGGCTCACCTGGGCGATGGGTGCGTAAGGGGCCGTCTCTGGAGGGGCATGGGTGAGGCGGATCAAAAGGAGAGCCCCCAGCCCCTTAACTTGTTCCTTGAAACTCTCTTCCCCGGTCCAGTTGCGGAGGAAGTTATGGTTGGAGGCGCGAAAGAGTAAGAGTATTAAGAGGCTAGCCAAGATAATGGAGAGGAGGATGTAGCCCAGGATGGGGGCTCGCGATCTCAATATCGGTTTCTCCCTTTAGATGGTAGGTCGATTATACTTCACGGAACAAACCGTCGCAAACCCTCAAGAGAGCAAGGACGCTCATTAGTGAGCGTCCTTGTCTTAATCATATCTCTGGCCAAGACGGGCCTAATACTGATATATAAACCTGATGTTGGTGAACTGGCCGTACACTTCGCAATCGACAAAGTCGATTTGCAGGGTATCGGAGCGGGGATTGCCTGCATCGTCCACTATATCAACCAAGAAAGTGGCCGGGGTTTTGAAAAGGTGGGGGTTTTGGATGTAGTTGCCATAGGGAGAAAACCCCCAACTACCGTCGCCTTTGGTAGGCTTGTGATCGACGAGGTTGAACCAGCGAAGACGCACTCTGATGTTGCTGGCCGGGGTACCCCCTTGCCCTATGACGAACCCTTCGATGTAGATAGTGCCACAGTTGAGGGCCTGTTGCATACTCCCTTGTTCGTACAGAAACTCATAGGCTGGTTTGGGAGTGGGGGTGGGTGGCTTAGGCGTGGGCGTGGCAGTGGGAGGTTTGGGAGTTGGCGTGACAGTGGGAGGTGATGTGGGAGCAGGGGTGGGTATGGGCGTATCGGTGGGGGTCTCCGTAGGTGTAGGGGTATCGGTAGGCGTAGGGGTATCGGTGGCCACCGGTGTAGGGGTATCGGTGGGTGTGGCGGTAAAGGTAGGCCTTAACGTTCGAGTGGGTGTGGGCGTAGGGGCTTGGGCTAGGAGACCGCCAAAAGAGCAGCCCAGAATCGCTAGCAAGACCAACAAAGCCAGGGGAACGCTCTTCTTCATGAAACTCCTCTCCTTCCCTAGGTTGCCAGAATTATATCACCTTCTTCGAGGAAGGCAAGAACCGGCTAGGGTTTGCGTCCCCTGTGGATGGCGGCTATGCCCCGGGTAGAGAGGAAATATTCCACCTCCACCAGGCCGGCTCTCTCCATAGCCTGGACCAGTTTCTGGGGAGTTGAGAACCCCTTGATGGAAAGGGGCAAGTACCGATAAGCCTCACCCTCACCAGTGATGAGTTGGCCCAAGAGGGGTGCCAGGCGATTGAGATAGAGATCGTAGAGGGGGCGGATTGCCCTGCCTTGAGGCCTGAAGAGTTCCAGGGAGATGACATACCCTCCCGACCTCACTACACGCCACATCTCGGCTAGGCCTTGGGGGATGCTCTTCAGGTTGCGCAGGACGAAAGCGGAGATGAGGCGGTCGAAGAGATGATCTGAGAAAGGCAGCGATAGGGCATCCCCTATTAGGAAGTCGATGGAGAGGCCGCTAGCCTTAGCCCTTTGGCGCCCCAACTCCAACATGGGCGGGGAGAAATCCAAGGCCGTGACTCGATAAGAGCCCTCTTGGGCCAGGAGCAGAGCCATCTCTCCGGTGCCGGTGCCTAGATCGAGAACCCTGCCTTGGGGAGGTGCAAGGGCAAGATGAGCCGCTTTTTTTCGCCAGCCCAGATCCTGTCCCAAGGAGAGCACCCTGTTAGTCAGGTCGTAACGGCTAGCGATGCGAGCGAACATATGGTGAACATAGTGGGCTTTCTCTTCAGGAGTGGCGTAGAGTTTGGGCATTTTATGGAGGCGGAAAGATCTAGATCACCTTATCGAGGAGGTAACCCAAGATGAGGAGGAGCCCGGTCACCATATGGATCTGTATAGTGGTCGCGTTGGCCGGGGTGAGCCGCTGGTGGTCATCGTAATGGAGACGAGCGACGCCTATAGCCTTCCAAGCGAGGGGAAGGGTAAGGAGAGCCAGGAGGGTGAAGGGGGAGATAACCCTTAAGGCTACGGCTAAGAATATGGAGAGATATGTGGTGACCATGAGAAAGATATAACCGGTTACCGCCCTCCTTCTCCCCAGTCTCGCTACCAGAGTGTCTTTCCCCACCGCGTGGTCGGCAGGAGTGTCTTGGAATTCGTTTATCCATAAGACGGCGGCGATCAGGCAAGCTACGGGGATGGCGGCCACTACAGGCTCCCAAGCCAGGGATCGGGTCTGTACATAGTAAGAACCCAAGGTCATGAGGAGGCCGAAGTTGAGCCCCACGAAGAACTCACCGATGCCCCATTTGGCTAGATAGATGGGGGGTGCGGTATAGAAGAAGCCAGAGAAGAGGCCGATGAGCCCCAAAAGAAGGACGGCTGGTCCCCGAGCCCAGGTTAAATAGAGACCGATTAGGCTGCCCAGAGCGAAGAGGATGAGAGCCTCGGTGATCACCTCTCGGGGGGTTAATAGACCCTCTTGAATCATCCGGCTGCCCCCGGTGAAGGGACTTACGAATTCGATATTGATCTCATCGGTTCTGTTCAGATGATCGAAGTAGTCGTTGGCCACGTTGGTGCCGGCGTGGAGAAGCACCCCTCCTATGAGGGTCAAGAGAAAATACCCCCCGTGGAGAGTACCCACCTTCTGCCAAGCGATGACCGCTCCCAGGACCATGGGAACGATGGAGGCGGTGAAAAAGGGAGCCCGCAGTTCTAGTAGCCAAAGTTTCAACTTTCCGCTCATCTCAGACTTCCGCCTAGGGCGAGATGGGGTTATTGCTTCTCATAAGGTTGCCCATCGGCAGCCGGGGGAGTGGTCCGCCCGATGAGGCCGGCTAGGACGATCATGGTCACGATATAGGGGGTCATGTCGAAGAATTGGGGGGGGATGGCCACGCCGATGACCTCCAGTTTGATCTGAATGGCATCGGCCGAGGCGAAGAGCAAGGAACCCAGGAAACCACCAAAGGGGTTCCAGTTGCCGAAGATCATGGCCGCCAGGGCGATGAAGCCCCGCCCGTTACTCATCAGTTTCTCAAAGGTGCCCACTGCCTCCAGGGTTAAGAAGGCTCCGGCCAACCCAGCCATCATGCCGCCGATGACCACGTTGGCGTAACGCATGAAGAAAAC
>JAUVHF010000203.1 GCA_030593425.1 Anaerolineales bacterium | reverse complement strand
TGGACCCTAGCTGATGAGAAGTTCTACGTGGGGCAGATCGTGAAGGGCACTATCACCAACGTCGTCAACTTCGGGGTCTTCGCTCGCATCGATGAGGGGATCGAGGGTTTGATCCACATCTCCGAACTATCAGATGAACCGGTCGATGACCCGCGAAAGATCGTTCACGAAGGCGATCTGCTCCCCCTCAAGATCCTCAGCATCGATACCGCTCGCCAGAGGATCGCCTTGAGCCTCAAACAGGCCCCTACCCTAGAGGAGTTGGAGGGCCGAGAGGCCCTGGTCGAGATGGTTCAAGCCGAAGAGGTTGCTCCTGAAGAAGCGCCAACCTTGGAAGAGCCGATGGAAGAGGAAGAGAGCGCTCCTGAGGAAGCGCCCCCTCCACAGATGGAAGAGATAGCTGAGGAAGTAGAAGAGGAAGAGGTTGCTCCTGAAGAAGCGCCAACCTTGGAAGAGCCGATGGAAGAGGAAGAGAGCGCTCCTGAAGAAGCGCCAACCTTGGAAGAGCCGATGGAAGAGGAAGCAACGGCTGAACCGGTAGCCAAGGATATCGAATTGGAGATGGTGGAATCGGAAGCCCAAAGCGAGCCTGGGATTAAGGAACCTCCCGAGGAAAAAGCTCAAGAGGAAGGATAAAAGCCAGGAGGGCCCGAAAAGGTAAGAGGCCTCATGCGAATGGTCATGAGGCTTTTTGGTCGGAGAGCAAGTTGAGGGTAGAACTCTATACGGAAAAAGAGGTCTTTCTTCTCCTCCAAGAGGAATGGAACCGGCTCCTAGTCGGTAGCCCCTCAGATACTATTTTTCTCACCTGGGAATGGCAATCGCTGTGGTGGGAGTTCTTCGGGAAGGGGCATCAACTTCTTCTCTTAACTGCACGCCATGAAGAAGAGTTAGTAGGCATAGCCCCCCTATTTTGTGCCGACGAAGGTATGACCCTCCGTCTGGTGGGGGGCACCGAGATCTCCGATTATTTGGACATCATCGCCCTCTCTGGCCAGGAGAGGGAAGTCTGGTCCGCTTTTTTGGCCCATCTCCTAGAAGAGTGTTCTTGGGACATCTTAGATCTGCATAACCTGCCTGCCACCTCGCCTACGCGCGAGGTGCTTTTATCGCTAAGAGAAGAGCATGGACTCAAGGTAGAGGCCAGCCTGGAAGATGTTTGTCCCCTCATCTCCCTCCCCGGGACCTGGGAGAGATACCTCCAGATGTTAGATAAGAAGCAGCGGCATGAACTGCGGCGTAAACTAAGGAAGGCGCAGCGAGAGGCCCAGGTCGACTGGTATCTGGTGAATGAGAATGCCAATCTGGCCTCAGAGATGGAGAAGTTCTTAGATCTGCATCAGCGAAGCAGCCCCCATAAAGACCGGTTTATGGATCAGGCGATGCAGCGTTTCTTCAAAGCCATGGCCAGAAGCACTTTTGAAGCCGGCTGGTTGAGGCTGGGCTTCATCCTCATCAATGGCCTCAAGATGGCTAGCCTCCTCTGCTTCGACTACGGCGACTCGATCCTGTTATACAATTCTGGCTACGACCCGGAGCGGTATCGAGCCTTAAGCCCCGGCGTCCTGGCCACGGCTCACTGCATCGGGGAGGCGATCCAACAAAACAAGAAGGTATTCGACTTTTTGCGGGGGAGCGAGGAGTACAAATACCGGTTCGGAGCCCAGGATACGAAGATCTATCGACTGGTCATAAGCAGAGTGTAAAAGTCAGCGTTGATCGAGAGCATGGGGTAGAGAACGAGGAGGAGCCATCTATGGAGTATCGGAATCTGGGTCGCACAGGCCTCAAGGTCTCGGAACTTTGCCTGGGCACTATGCAATTCGGTTGGACTACCGATGAGGAGAATGCTTTCGCCATCATGGACGCCTTTCTGGAGGCTGGTGGCAATTTTCTCGACACCGCCGACGTCTATTCCAACTGGGCCGTGGGCAACCCCGGGGGCGTGGCGGAGACCATGATCGGAAAATGGCTGAGGCAGCGGGGCAACCGACAGCAGATAGTCCTGGCCACCAAGGTGAGGGGCCGCATGTGGGAGGGGCCCAGCGGTGAGGGCTTGAGCCGAGCGCACATCACGAAGGCCATTGATGATAGCCTACGCCGACTGGATACCGACTTTATAGACCTTTACCAAACCCATTGGTTCGACCCCGACACCCCCATCGAGGAGACTTTGCGAGCCCTAGAGGATCTGGTGCATCAGGGCAAGGTGCGCTACCTCGGCTGCTCCAACTACCCCGCCTGGCGGCTCTGCCAGGCCCTTTGGACCAGCGATAGAGCGGGACTGGCCCGTTACGACTCCCTCCAACCCCACTACAACCTGGTTCACCGAGCCGAATTCGAGCGGGAACTCTTGCCCCTCTGTCAAGATCAGAGGCTGGGGGTCATCCCCTATAGCCCGCTGGCAGGAGGGTTCTTGACCGGCAAGTACCGCAAGGAGGCACCTGTTCCCAAAAGCGCCCGAGCACAGGGCATCGTGCACCGCTACCTCAGCGATAAGAACTTTACCCTCCTCGAGAGGTTAGAAACGCTGGGCAAAAAGCGGGGCAAAACCATCCTCCAGATGGCTCTGGGCTGGCTGCTCACTAACCCCGTGGTCACCTCCCCCATCATAGGTGCGAATACGGTGGAGCAACTGAGGGAAATCCTAGGTGCTGTAGGCCTGCGGCTGAGTCAAGAGGAGAAGGCTACCCTCAACGAGCCCTCCGCTTGGGAGAACGAGAAGTGAGCCCACGTAATAGCCTTAGGATCGCCATGCTCAGCGTCCATACCTGTCCCCTAGCCACTCTGGGGGGTAAGGAGACGGGAGGGATGAACGTCTACGTGAGGGATTTGAGCCAGGAGTTGGGAAGGCGAGGCTTCCTAGTGGACGTCTTCACGCGGGCCCAGGACCCGGAGACAGTCGGGCCACGGCCCCTACGGGAGAACGGCCGTGTCATCCATATCCCCGCTGGCCCCCTAGCCCCCTACGATAAGAAACTACTATATAACCACCTGCCGGAGTTCGTGGAGGGGGTGAAGCGGTTCGCCCAAGAAGAGGAGATCTCCTACGACATCATCCATAGCCACTATTGGCTCTCCGGCTTGGTGGCCTGGGAACTC
>JAUVHF010000131.1 GCA_030593425.1 Anaerolineales bacterium | reverse complement strand
GCTCCAGGCCTGAAAGTCCGACCATCCGCCCGGAGGGGTCATATCCAAAATTACGGTGTCGGTGTAAACGGGAGAGCGATTCCCCACCCCATCGCGGAACCGGATCCCTACCGTCTTCACCCCCTCGCCGGGAGAGAGGATCCACTCTTTGAGGGAAGCGAACTCCTCCCAGGGGGTGAACCGCTCCGCTCCATCCTGAGTGAAGCGCATCTCCTCCACGCCGCTACCCTCATCTTCGGCCATGAGCGTAAGGGTCACCGTAGGCTGGGAGGTGAAATCCAGCCCCTCTTCTATGGTCAGCGTGCCCGTGGGAGGGGTATTGTCCACCGGCAAGGAGCGGCTCACCTCGGTGCTCCTCCCGCCCGCACCCTGGGCCAGGGCCAGAAGCAGATGCTCCCCGTCAGGATACTCTCTTGTATCCCACGACCACTCTAAAGGGTTTTCGCCTTCGGCCACCGGCTCTTCATCTACATGTATCGCCAGGCCGATGGTGCTGGGGCTGATGCTTGTCAGCTGTACCGCGACCTCGCCCCTTACCGCCTCTCCCTCCACCGAGGTCTCTATGGTCAACCTGGGGTCGTGGGCTAGAAGTTCTTGCCAGGTGAGTTCCCGGATACGGGGCATTTGTTGATAGAGTCGCTCTCCAGGGCAGGAGGTTTGGAGCAGATCTCGATGCCCCACGATATTGGGGATCTCCCGGTCGATGAAATAAGACTCTTTTCGGGGATCGATACCGTACCGATCCGCCTCCCAGGCTATCAGATCGACCAGGGCCTGCTCCATCCCAGGGGTGATCTCGGCGCTGGTGAAATCTCCCAGGAGGGCGATGCCGATGCTACCATAGTTGTACCGGCGGGCATGGCCTCCCACCACGCCATCACCACCCTTTCGCCCCTCGTACATGTTCCCTTGCCAATCCACGAGGAAGTTATACCCTATGTCTCCCCAACCCAAAGTGACGGCATGGTAGTAGAAGACGGCCCGCACCGCGGCCGCAGGATCAGGGTTGAAGTTGCTGGTCACCGTATGGTGGATGACGAACTCTTGCGGCCTCTCATACTCCGGCTCCGAGTTGGTCAATGACTCGTCCGCTCCCCATCCAGCCCGAGAGATGATGGGCGGCTGAGGCA
The DNA here is from genome assembly GCA_030593425.1 of Anaerolineales bacterium. GTDB lineage: Bacteria > Chloroflexota > Anaerolineae > UBA7937 > UBA7937 > UBA7937. Next base: position 3,827 of record JAUVHF010000131.1, on the reverse strand, counting down.
CTCCCGGGGTCACCTCCTGGGGCAGTACCATAGCCCTCGCTTCCTCGATGCTGGGGCCTTTTTGCGAATTGATATAGACGAGACCTATCTCCTCCAAAGCGGGGGAGATCGAAGGGTCGGCGGTGAATAAGGAGACTCGATATTGCAGATACCTGCCCAGGGGGACCATGATGAGCGCCCCGCGACCTTCCCCCACATCTGGGGCCAGATCTTCATCTAACCTCATCTCCATCCAATCGGTCCAAGAGGAGTTATCCGCGCTGCTCCTCACCTCAACTCTCAGATTCGTCTCTGGTGGCAGGCTGGCGAGCCAACGGGAACCGATGGCATTGAAAGGAAAAGGCGTTTCCTTCACCATGGAGATGAAACTCCCTTGGCGCTTGCCTGACGCCAGGCGGACCTCCCCGCCATCGACCTCGGTTATCTCTGTTCCCAGGCTCTCTCCCTCTCGGAAGTCGGATGCCGAGCTCTGGACCCACTCTCCGACAGTCGGCCCCTGGGATTGCGGGCGCAACACCGTTTCTGGCCTTGGAAGGGCGTATAACCCTAGAAGGATCAGGAAGAGAGAAACTAGGGCTAGAAGTATCCTTCTCATCGCTTTCTCCCCCCATCAGGCTGTGAAAGGAGCAACTGCTCGCTTACCCTCTCTCCGATAGAGATCGCTTCCTCTTCGATCCCCGGGATCAAATCGCGCCACAGACGGGCGTCCCATATCTCCAGATGGGAATCGAGGCCCACAATCAGCGTTTCCCCGTCCAATCGCGCATACCTCCTTAGGCTCTCTGGAATGAAGAGATAACCATTCTCGCTCAGTTGACACTCCTGGGCCTCGGCGAAGAGAAAGCGGCCTAGAGCCCGGGCGTCAGCCCGGCTGAAGGGGAGTCGATGGAGTTCTTCCACCAAACTTCGCCACTGAGAGAGGGGGTAGATCCAGAGACATCCTCCCAACCCCCGCGTGAGCACAAACTCTAGCGCCAACTGGGGGCGGAGTTCCTGGGGCACCTTCAGATGCCCCTCGCCATCCCACTGGCCTTCATACGTACCTAGAAACATCGAAGCCTACTCCAGGAGTTCACCCTTTGGCCCTGAGGCCAGCGTCTCTTTCAACTCCGCTTTGAGGAGATCGAGAGCGTGCTCCAGCCGTAAATAGATCTGATAGGCGCGGTTCTCCGCCTCCCTGACGATCCGTTCGGCCTCCCTCTCCCCCTCTTGGATGATGCTCTGAGAGCGGATCTCTGCCATCCGCATCAGTTGGTTCTCTTCCAGAATCAGAGCCGCCTCCTTCTCGGCCCGCTCGCGGATCCTCCCAGCCTCCGCCCGAGCATCAGCGAGAACCTTATCTCCTGATTCGATGATCCGTCGAGCGGCCACCACCTCCCCCGGCAGCGAAGTGCGCAAGAGATCGATCAACTCCAAACACCTCTCCCTATCTATCAGGCCTTGGGAGGTCATGGGGATGCCGAACCCCGCGGCGATCACCCCTTCCAGTTCGTCTATCAGTTTCCCTAAGACCACCTGTCGTCCCTCGACTCTCGGCGCTCTCTTCTCCAGCCTTCTATAGGCAACTTTTTCCATCTCCACCCCCTCAAAGGTTCCGAACCCGTTTGCCCGCCTGGGCTAACCCGTCCAAGATCCGCTTGATCTCCTCCCCATCCAGGCCCGAGATCCGCTCCACCCGGCAACCGCGGGCTCGGAGATCAGCCTCCACAGCCTCATCGACGCCCTGGGAGTTGCCCATGATGGTCACATAGTGAGCGGAAGCGGCCTCTTGAGGATCGAAGCCGCAAGTGGGCAGAAACCGCTTCACGTAGTTGAAGGCCGCCTGCCAATACTGCTCCGAGACCCCCCATTCCCAACGAGGGAAGAGAAGATAGTGATATATACCCTTCCTCTCCCCGGTGGAGAGTTTCTGGAGAGGTGGGGCGGGCTCATCTTGTAAAGACCGCTGCCGGAACTCCTTGAGAGCCTGGACAGCCGGGCCTCTACCCCCATCAGGCTTATACCAAGCCTCAGGAGAGCCCTCCTGCGACGCCAGCAAGCCGAAGGAGGTATTAAGCAGGTGTCTGGGAAGCCCTTCCTGAAGCCTGGCAGCCGAAGCTACGACCCCTTCCACATTGACTTCATCCTGCTCCAGGGGCCCGTTATCCGTCACCAGGAGGGGTAGAGACCGCCCCACCTCCCCGTTGATGATCCGATCGTATCGCTCAAGCGGATAGAAACCCTGCCCTTCCCACAAAGGAGGAGCCTGCACGCAGACCACTAAGGTCTCGAAGAGGAACTCTTTCTGAGAGCGGATCGCTTTCAACATCTCTCTCAGAAAGGCCGACTCTTGGTAGTTCCCTCCCGACTGCAGGGGAGGAAGCGAGGGGCAAAGTCCGACTTCTTGCATCCGTTCGAGACAAGGGATGAGCATCTCCATGAACCGTTTGACTAATTCCGGCTGGCTCCAATCATCCCAACTCCACTGGTCCATCATATTGGGCTCATAGTAAGTGTAGAGATAGCGAACACCGACTTGAGCGTACCCCTCCATAACGCTCTTAAGCGTATCCTGATTGAAAGGCTTGACCTTGGGGGGATGGAGGCCGATAACCGGCTCGATCTCGTTGAGTTGAAGTTCCTGGATGAAGAAGCGAGGGATAGGGTGGGCACAATCCGATAGCATGATCAGCCAACTGACCCCCATCGCTTTCAGTTCCGGGATCCAGAAGTCCAGATCGTCCTCCCCATAGTGACGGGTGTCTCTATAGTAGCGAAAGCCGATGCCGGTATCGTTTTTCGGTCTTGGATACTCCTCTAGCCTCATGGTTACCCTACTTAGAGACCGCCACCTTCAATACGTTGCCTCCCTGGTCGGCGGTTACTCTGAATATCTGTCTCAACGTCCCATCTCCAGGAAGGGGAGCGAGTTGCTCGGAGGTGAAGACCAGATTGGGTGGTGCCCTCTTCACCCCTAAGGGCGTCTGGCGCAGAAAGCAGCCCCCACCGCAGTTACAATCTTTTGCGCAAAGGCTCTGGGAAGAGACCTTCAGCTCCAACTCGGCCATGAAGGGGGCCTTTTCGGCGAGACATTTGCGTACCTTGGCCACCACCTCTTCATCCACCTCTACGCTATCCTGAGCCCTCATCCCACAGACCACGGAAGGACAAGAGATCTCCGCCTTTAAGGGCTTCTTTGAGATGGAAGCGACGATGGGGGTTTTTAGGCTAGGATCCCCATAGAGCACGAAACTCAAAATAGTCTTTTGATCCTCGCCATCGAGGAAGCCCTGCCGTTCAGCCATCTCCTCCACCAGGCCCAACTTGGCCCGCAGGAGAGCCTCTCCTATGGTGAAGCCTCGCTTCAGCCCCAGCCAGAGGTTTCGCCCCAAAAGATCGGCCCCGGAGAGAGGAGGCGTAAGGGCCCCATAAGCCATCCCCGTGGAGCCTATCACCGCCTTGGCTCCTTTGGCCAGGAAAGCGAGGGGGATAGAAGAATCGGTGCTGCCCTCTCGCAGGTGGGCCCCGTAACAAGCCTCGCTATAGACCACCGCTCCGGAGACCTCCGTCCAAGCCAGGTTTAAGGGGGTAAAGGCGATGGGGAAGTCGATTTTCTCGCCTGAAGACGAATGACCATACCAGTAGGGAGCCTCTTTCACCCCGTGGAGGTTGAAATAGGCGAGGCGAGGAACCTGGGTATGCCGCTCCAGGAACTCCTGGTCGGTGAAAGGAGGGGATATCTCCAACCCTTTGGAGTTGCCGATGGCCTCAAAGACCGCCTGAGAGGCCTCCTGCCATATCTCTGCCGAGAGGCCAAGGCTAGAGGGGCTTCGACGCAGCCCTCTTAT
>JAUVHF010000068.1 GCA_030593425.1 Anaerolineales bacterium | reverse complement strand
AAGAGCCCTGGTCGGCGACCCCGAAGGGGAAGCCATCCTCTTGGGGCTTCTGGGGGCCATAGTAGGGGCCTTGGTGGGAGGGATCTTCGACCACTACTTCTTCAACTTGGATTTCCCCCATTCGGTCTCCCTCTTCTGGCTCTATGTGGGATTGACCATAGCGACCACCAAGGTTTACTTTTCCTCCCAAGAGTAAGCATAGGCGTCCACTTCACAGTGTCATCGCAATGGGCGTTGTTGGGTGACGGTATCGAAGAGACTGTCATGGGGTTAAGCTAATGAAGTTTCTCATTGATACCAATATCTTCATACCGCTCGAACCAGTTGCTCATGCGGACCTTGAGGCTGGCACTCCTGCCGCAATAGAGTTTGCTCGACTGGCGTCCGAGACTGGAAATCAACTCTATGTTCATCCAGTTACGCGCGTGGACATCCGGCGGGATGTCGATGATGTTCGTCGTAAGGTCAGGGAGATCTTGTTTAAGAAGTATCCCCGATTGCCAAATCCTCCCCCTATTTCTTCAAGTCTGGAGCAAGTTCTCGGACGTACAGAACCGCAAACAAACGAGTGGGTCGACAACCACCTAATCTCTGCTCTAGAAGTTGATGCAGTAGATTTCCTTGTCACCGAAGATCGATCCCTTAGAAAGAAGGCTAGGCGGTTGGGCTTGGAGGATCGTGTCGCGACTGTGGCTGAGGCCCTCTCCATTCTTCGGGACCTGTATGATATAGCCCCGATGCCACCCCCGGCGGTTCAAGCTGTGAAAGCGCACACGTTGAATGAGGCTGATCCCATCTTCAAGAGCTTTCGCGAAGACTACCCCGGCTTTGATGCATGGTTAACGAAGTGCAAGCGGGAACATCGTCAAACGTGGGTAATTGAGGTGGAGCCCCCTCGCCTTGCTGCCGTCTCTATCGTCAAGCGGGAGAAATCGGTAGACTTCGGCGTAGCCGGTAAGATACTGAAGCTCTGCAGCTTCAAGGTCTCCGAGGAACATAACGGCTTTCGATTTGGTGAACTTCTGCTCAAGACCGCATTCGACTACGCTAGTGCGAATAGATATGAGTGGATCTATGTTACGGTGTTCGACAAATACGGTAACCTCATCCGTCTTCTTGAGGATTTCGGTTTTCAGGACATGGGGCAGCGGACAAACCTCGGGGAACTCATTTTGGCGAAGCCAATGTCGTTCACTGAAGCGGATCGCGATTCTCACACTCCGCTCGAGTTCAATATCAGATATGGCCCATTTGCTACAAAGATCAAAGGGGTTCCGGCCTTTGTTGTCCCTATAAAACCCAAATATCACCGCCTGCTTTTTCCAGAAACCGAACAACAGCTCGAACTCATGCCTGGTAGACAGCCCTTTGGGAATAGTATCCGTAAGGCCTACCTATCAAATGCAGCGATTCGAACAATTGCACGTGGTGCGAATCTTCTCTTCTACCGATCGGAGGACATCCGCAGCGTGACCTGCCTGGGCGTCGTGGAGGACACCTTGGTATCGAATTCAGCTATTGAAATTGCACGATGTGTCGGGAAACGGACGGTCTACACGTTCGCTGAAATCGAAGCACTCTGCCAGAAGGAAGTATTGGCTATCTTGTTCAGGCAGTCGCGCGTCTTGAAAGAACCGATACCTCTAAAGGAGCTCATAGCTAACGGCGTTCTTTCCGCGGCACCACAATCGATCTTGACAGTGCCAGAGGGGGCAACAGAATGGCTTCAAACCAGGCTGAACGGATAGTGCTTCTACCAATTCAACCACGATTCGCTCGGTCGATAATGACTGGCGAGAAAAAGGTGGAATTCAGGAAGGTTAGGTTCCGGAACGAGGTATCACACGTGGTCGTGTATGCAAGCAGCCCTGTTCAGAAGATTCTTGGGTACTTTGAGGTAGCCTATATGGACGAGGGTTCACCGAAGGAATTGTGGTCCCGCTATAGTGCAGTAGCAGGGATGTTTCAAGACGAGTTCGAGGCGTATTATGCCTCCGCTACTCGAGGCATCGCCATCGGAATCGGAAACATTTGCGCTTTGCGAAATCCAGTGCCCCTGCGAACATTGGGCGCATCGCTGACCGCTCCTCAAGGCTTTGTGTATCTTGCCGATGAACCGTTTCAAGTGATTCGACGTTATTCTTGATATGAGGCCATGCCAGCAAGAACAGCCCCTTCTGCCTGCGTAAGGAGGCTTTTCCCCATGAACGTTAGTCCCTTTCTCAGGGAAGGGTTGCTCCAAGAGAGGTTGAACGAGCGCACGCGATGTCTCGTCTGCGAGCGGAGATGTGCCCTCCGGGACGGGCAGTTGGGCTGGTGTAAGACGAGGCGAAACGAGGGGGGCACCATCTACACCCTCATCTACGGCGACGTCTCCTCCCTATCATCTAACCCCATCGAGAAGAAACCCCTTTTTCACTTTTACCCCGGCAGTGTGGCCTTAACCTGTGGCAGTTGGAGTTGTAACTTCGCCTGTCCCTGGTGCCAAAACTGGGATATAAGCAAGGCCGAACCCCGAGGCTTAAGATTCATGTCGCCGCGGGAGTTCGTGGATCAGGCCATAAGTCGAGGTTACCAGGGGACCTCCGTCAGTTTCAACGAACCCACTCTCTCTTTCGAGTGGTCGCTCGAGGTCTTCCGGCTGGCGAAGGAAAGGGACCTATACAACACCTATGTCACCAACGGCTATATGAGCGAAGAGGCCCTTAACCTCTTGGTAGAAGCAGGCCTCGATGCCATGAACGTGGACCTCAAAGGCTCAAGGGAGGTAGTTAAGAAGTACTGCAAAGCCGATGTGGAGGTGGTTTGGAGGAACTGTCGCCTGGCCAGGGAGAGGGGGGTACATCTGGAGGTCACCACCCTACTGATACCCGGGGTGAACGACGACGAGGAGGGGCTACGAGGCATCGCCGCCCGCATCCGTGACCAGTTGGGGGAAGAGACCCCCTGGCATCTGAGTGGCTATTTCCCAGCTTACAGGTTCCACCACCCCCCTACCCCGCTCGCCACCCTGGAGAGGGGCTGGGAGATAGGCAAGGAAGAGGGACTCAGGTTCGTCTATCTGGGGAATGTGCGGGGTCATCGGTACGAGAATACCTATTGTCCCCACTGTGGAGAACTCCTCATTCAGCGGCACGGTCTATGGGTGGCCGCCTACCGAATCCAAAAAGGGAGATGTCCTGAATGCGGGAGAGCGATACCGATAGTGGGAGGTTTCACCACTAAGAGAGCTACTCTCTCCTGATCCTGCTCCACCAGGAGGCAACTCTTCGCCTCAGACGCCGCAAGAGAGATCTAAGCCTAGCCCACCGGTAGCGCAACGAACGCCAGAAACGTCCTCTGCGTGGGGGTGGAGGTGCGGGTAGGGGAACCCGCCACTTTACCACCGCTGCTGCCCAGGTTAGTCCAGCGCCAAAGCCCACCAGAACCACGTGATCCCCAGGCTTCAACCGCTCCTGTTCGATCGCCTCACAGAAGGCGATAGGGATCGAAGCAGCAGAGGTATTACCGTACTTCTCCACGTTAACGAAGACCCGTTCCATAGGAAGCCCCAGATCCTTGGCTGAGGAGAGGATGATCCGTAGATTCGCTTGGTGGGGAACGAAGAGGTCGATATCATCGGTGGTCAGTTTGGCCGCGCGGATCGCTTCCCTGGCCGCTTTGCTCATGATGCGGGAGGCGAAACGAAAGACCTCTCGCCCCCTCATCTGCACGAAGTGGAGCCTACGGGTCACCGTATCCAGGCTCGCCGGCTGACGACTCCCTCCAGCGGGGATGATAAGGAGTTGACCGCCGGATCCATCGGATCCCAAGACGAAGGAGAGCACCCCTCCCGGGGCATCGCTGGCCTGGAGAAGAAAGGCCCCTGCTCCATCTCCAAAGAGCACACAGGTACCGCGGTCGGTCCAATCTAGGACGCGCGAGAAAGTTTCAGCGCCGATGATCAGGACGTGTTCGTATGCTCCGGTGGCGATCATCTGGCTGGCTATACTCAGGGCGTAGATGAAGCCAGAACAGGCCGCCTCTAGGTCAAAGGCCCCGGCACGTGTAGCCCCCAGGGCGTCTTGCACCAAACAGGCTGTGGCGGGAAAGGGGTAGTCGGGGGTGGCGGTACAGACGATGATGAGATCCAGCTCTCGGGGGTCCATGTTAGCCACTTCGAGGGCCTCCTGTGCGGCCCTCAAAGACATAGTGAAGGTCGATTCTTTGGGCCCGGCGATCCGCCGCTCCGATACCCCCGTGCGAGCCAGGATCCACTCATCGGAGGTATCCACTAACTCCGATAGATCGTCGTTGGTGAGGATCTTATCTGGGACGTACTTCCCCCAGCCCACGATGTGCGCATATCTAGGCAAATTTCTCTCCCTCTCGCGGGTCAGATAAGCGCTGTAGCCCTGAAATTTTGGATATGGCAACCTTAGAAGACCTTTCTTCAGTATAACACAGAAGGTGTAAGATAGGTACGAAGAGAGGGTCTAAGGCGCAACCCTGCACAGTCGTAGGTGTTCTAAGAACCAAGAGAGGCGGTTGTGAGGGAAAGGATTATTAGAGGAGGTTCACGATGGGTGAGGTCGACTACGATGGCGAGATCATCACGGATTTCGGCCCTGCCTCGGCGGTTCACTTCGGCCCGGGCCTCCTGGGATTGATAGCCTGCGGAGAGTGAAGTTGAAGATAGCGGTGGATGCCATGGGGGGCGACTACGCCCCCGAGGAGATCGTAAAAGGGGCCCTCGTAGGAGCACGGGAACACGATGTCGAGTTGATCCTGGTGGGGCAACCCCAGGCCATCGAGGCGGAACTTGCGGAGGCGGAGACGAGAGGCATCGTTTTCTCCCTGGTCGAGGCTCCCCAGGTCATCGGCATGGAGGAGCACCCCGCCCAGGCGGTGCGGCGCAAGAAGGGGGCCTCCATCGTGGTGGCCACTCGCTTGGTTGGGGAGGGAGCCGCCGATGCGGTGGTGACTATGGGGCACACCGGGGCGGCTATGATCGCCGCTCTCTGGGTCTTAGGCCCCATCGAAGGGATCCGCCGTGCCACCATAGGGACCCCCTATCTGGGGATCCAGGAACAGACCTTCATCTTAGATGGTGGGGCCAACGTCGATTGCAAGCCGGACCATCTCTTGCAGTTCGCCCTCATGGGTAGCCTCTATGCGGAGAGGATGATGGGGATCAAAAACCCTACTGTAGCGCTCCTCAGCAACGGAGCGGAAGAGGGCAAAGGTGGCAGGGCGATCATAGAGACCTTCCCTCTCCTGGCTAAGAGCGGCCTAAACTTCATCGGGAACATGGAGGGGATGGATATCCCCCTGGGGCGGGCCAACGTGGTGGTGACCGATGGGCTGGTGGGGAACGTGGTCGTGAAACTGACGGAGGGGCTCACCAGCAGGCTACTGACCGTGGTGGAGGAAGAGCTGGCCTCGATATTGCCCTCGCAGGCCCTCGATTCCGCCCTCCGCCCCACTTTAGCAGAGATACGGAAGAGATACCACTATTCCAGGATCGGGGGCATGCCCCTTTTAGGGGTGAACGGCGTGGTGGTGATCGGCCATGGCCGTTCCAAAGCGCCGGCTGTGGTCAGCGCCATGGGGCAGGCCAAGAGGGCTGTGAAAGGTAACCTGGTGGAGGCGATCCGCACCGACCTGGCAAGCCTTGGTGCTAAAGCGGTAGCCCCAACACGGTGAAGATGCCTACCAGTTTCAGGCCCACATAGACATATAGTAGGGTGACGAGGATCTTCAGCCGTTGTGGCGATACCTTATGGGAAGCGATAGCCCCCACCTGGGCCAGGAGGATGCGCAGGAGGATGAGCACGCTTTGGGCGATGTCCCACATGGTCACCCCCACGGCGGCGTTGATGGGACGAGTTGAACTGCTAGGCCCGATCCCGGTTGGCCTGCGACTGGCAGGCGCCGGCGGTGTTGGTGCCGAAGAGCTTCCACTCGAGCTTCTTTGCCAGGTAGACGATCGTTAGCATCAACGGCACTTCGATCAGGGGGCCGATCACCGTCGCAACGCCAATCATCGGACGCGACGCAAAGGCGGTCAGCGCAATTGCGATGGCCAGCTCAAAGTTGCGACCTGTGCAGTGGAAAGAGGTTGTCGTCGAGTCGGCGTAGCAAAAGCCCGCCTTGCGACTGACGAGGAGGACGCCGAAAAAGAGCACAACGAAAAAGAGCACGAGCGGCGTTGCCATCTGCCAGATCAACTCAGGGCGTTGCAGGATCACATCGCCTTGGAGCGCAAACATGACGACCAGCGTCAACATCAGGGCAGTGAGCTGCACATCATCTAACACCGGGAGCGCCTTGTTCTCAAACCAGGCTTGCCCTTTCGTATGCAACATCCACCGCCGGGAAAGAGCTCCGGTCAACAAGGGCAGCCCCAGATACAACAACACGCTCTGCGCCACCAGTCCAAGGTCGACAGAGACCCGCGCACCCAGGATCAACCAGATGAAGAAGGGAGTGGTCACAATCTGGATTAGCGAGTTCCAGGCCATCAAGACGATACCCAGAGGACCATTGCCCCGTGCCAGGTCGGTCCAAACCAGCACCATGGCGATGCAGGGCGCCACGCCCAGCAGAACAAGGCCAGTCCACAGATCGGGATGGTTGCGCAGAAAGATCCAGCCAAAAAGATAGAGCAGGAAGGGGTTGAAGGCGTAGTTGAAAAAGATCACGATGGACGCTGCCTTCCAGTCGCGGACGGCGCTGCGGACCTGTCCAAGCTCCAACTTGGTCATCGCTGGATAAATCATGACAAAAAGGCCGAGAGGAATACCCGGCTCCAAGGCTTTGCCTACCTGTGGCAAGAACTTGCCCAGAAGCAAACCAGCCGCCATGGCCAGGATGATCCACACGGGCAAGAGCTTGCCGACCAGGCTGAGACCGGCCTGTTCTTGGACAGATGCGGTTGCTACGTTACTCACTTGATTTATCCTTTCCATTAAATTATCGTGATTGCTAGTTTGTCGTCAGGTGGTTTCCGAGAAAGTCAACTCATCAAACTATTGCCTAGAGGAAACCAGCATGGACGACACAAGGACCTCCTCGCTGAGAATCTATCTGAAAGGGCCTGGTTCTATTTCGCTTTCTCCTCCTCGGCCAGAGCCTCCTTGACCCAGGAGATGACTTCCTTTATGGAAGGTATGCGCCCCGCGCAGACTAACTCCTCGTTTACTACCAAGCCAGGGGTAGCCATTATAGGGTATTTCATGATCTCGTCGAAGTTTATCACCTTCTCGAACTCGGCCTCTGCTCCCAGGTCAAGTACTGCTGCCCGGGCTATCTGTTCCACCTTCTGGCAATTGGCGCAGCCGGGGCCCAATATCTTTATCCTCACTTTCCTCTCCTTTCTATCCTAGCAAGGCCAGAGCCATGCCGAATATCCAACCAGCCAAGGTGGTTAAAACCGTCACCAGCCCTACATAAACCAAGTTCTTCTTGCCACCCATGATCTTGTGCGTGACCATGATGCTCTGCAGAGAGAGTTCCGGGTCGGCCAAAAGGTAGGCCAAAAGGGGCCCCTTAGCCATCCCTAGATCGAGGAACATCCGAGCGATAGGCACCTCCATCAGGGTGGGGAAGTACATGAATACCCCAAATAAGACTCCCACCAAGTTGGCGAGGATTGTATTGTTTCCAGCCACGCTCCTAACCACCTCTGGCGGGATTATCACTTTGGCCATGCCAGCCACAAATACGCCGGCGATGAGCAGGGGAAAGATCTGCTTGATAAACTTCCAAGTCTCCTCTAGCCAAAGTTTGGACTCGTGGCGGGTCAGCCCCCAGTTGGCAGTGGCTACCGCGCTCACTGCTAGGAGGGCCACCCCACCATTCCGCCAACTGGCATCGATCTTAGCCGTACCTACTAGGAGGATAGCCACCAAGAGGGCAAACAAGCCCACTATACGGCCCTCGATCCCAGCTGAACCTAGAACGCTGGCGGCAACGGTGCGGCTATTCGGCTCTTCCTGGCGGAATATCCAAGCCATCATCAGTCCGATGAGAATCCCAAACCCTATAGCCAGGACCGCACGAGCCACAGCGATGTCCATGCCGATGAGCCCTCCTGTGT
>JAUVHF010000162.1 GCA_030593425.1 Anaerolineales bacterium | reverse complement strand
GATTTCGTCAACTCCCTCCCCCCTGAACAGATCGATTTGGAACTTGTAACTCGTACCCAGACGCTCCACCTCAAATGCGCCCGCACCGAGGCCAATGTAAAGGTCATAGATGCCCAGGAGTTCCCCCTCGTCCCCACGGCCATCGAGGATAGGAAGATAACCCTCCAACCCGAAGCGCTACGCCAGATGATCGAGCAGGTGACCTGCGCCGCGGCCACCGATGAGAGCCGTCCTATCCTCACCGGGGTCTTGGCTCACTTCCAAGAAGCAAAACTCACGCTAGCCGCAGCCGATGGCTTCCGCCTCTCCGTCCGCTCCGCCCCCTTGAGCGAGCCGGTTCCGGAACCGATGAGGGTGATCATCCCCGCCCGGGCCCTTCAGGAACTGGGTCGAGTGGCCGCCGACGAGGAGGAGCCGGTGGAGATGATCATCCCTTCCGCCAGGAATCAGGTGCTCTTCCACCTGGCGGGAGGGGCTCTGGGAGGGCCGATAGAGGTGGTCTCCCAACTGATCGAGGGGAATTTCCCCGATTACATACAGATCATCCCCACCAGTTACAACACCCGAACGGTGGTAGATACTAAGGAGTTCCTGAGGGCGGCCAAGATCGCTTTGCTCTTCGCCAGGGACGCCGCCAACATCGTCCGCGTGCAGATGACCCCCGGTGAGGGGGAGCCGGGGAGCCTTACCTTGGCCGCCACCGCCGCCGAGGTGGGCGACAACGTGGGGCAGATCGACGCCACCATCGAGGGGCCAGCGATGGAGATAGCCTTTAACGGCCGGTACCTCATCGATATCCTCAACGTCATAGACTCGGCCCAAGTGGCTTTAGAGACCAGCACCCCCTCCAGCCCCGGCGTCTTCAGGCCCCTGGGTGACGAGGATTTCGTCCATGTGATAATGCCCATGCATATCAGCCGGTAGCCGCCGTCCCCTCATATGGTCATGGCGGCAACCGAGTAGGTTGAACTGCAAAAGGGACCACTCCTGGAGTGGTTCCTTTCTCTTTGCCTCTACCCCGGGGCATGATATAATCGCCCTAGAGGTCGCCATGCGCTTGAAACGCCTCTCTCTCACCAATTTCCGTAACTATCTCCGGTTGGAGTTGGATCTCCCCCCACAGATCACCCTTTTGCAAGGGGGCAACGCCCAGGGGAAGACCAACCTCCTGGAGGCGATCTACTACCTCTCCGCCGCCACTTCTCCCCAGGCGGAGGCGGACCGCCAACTGATCAACTGGCGCGCCTGGGAAGAGGATCTCCCCTTCGCCCGACTGACAACCGATATAATAGAGGAGGGGCCTCTCAGGAGGTTGGAGATAACACTTCTTCCGTCATCCCAAGGGAGCCTGCGTAAACAGATCAAGATAAACGGCGTGAAGCGGCGGGTAGCCCATCTTTTGGGCCTGCTCAAGGTGGTGATCTTCCTCCCCCAAGATGTGGGGTTGATAGCCGGCTCCCCCAGTCCCCGCCGCCGCTATCTCAACGCTCTCATCTCACAGGTCGACAGAGCCTATCCCCGGGCTCTACAGGAGTATGGACGGGTCCTCATCCGGCGGAACCATCTCCTTCGTCGCCTGCGGGAAAGGGCCGATTTCGGCCAGTTGGAGTTTTGGGATGAGCGGTTAGTGGAGCGGGGCTCCCAACTGATAGCCGCTCGCTTGCGAGCGGTGAGCGGTTTGAACGACCTGGCCCAGGAGATCCATCTCCACTTGACGGGAGGGGAGGAAGACCTCCGCCTCTTCTACAACTCCAGCCTCCCCTTGGAAGAGGGGGCTAGGAGCCCCTATCAACTGCCCTTAGATATGCTCCACCATCCAGCGTCTCAGATGCTCCAACCTCAACTAGCGGCGGAGGAGATCGCCAACCTCTTCCACCACCGGTTGAGGGAGGGGCGCAGGCAGGAGATAGAGCGGGGGCTTACACTGGTAGGCCCCCATCGGGATGACCTCCGCTTCTTCGTAGGGGGGATGGATCTCACTATCTACGGCTCTAGGGGCCAGCAGCGCACCTGTGCCCTATCGTTGAAACTGGCTCAGGTGGGGCTCATACGCACAGAAACCGGAGAGGAGCCCATCCTCCTTCTGGATGATGTGATGTCGGAACTCGATCCGGCCCGGCGAGAATATCTCCTGGCCTCCATTGAGAACCAAGAGCAGGTGATCATCACGGCCACGGAACTGGCCCCTTTCCCTCCCGACTTTTTGGAAAGGGCGGTTCTCTTCCGCATCGTGGACGGGAGGGTCGAGCCCTTCTCTGCGCCCTGGTGATCTCAGGAGACAATTGACACAAATTCTACTGTGTGGTAAAATAGATTACAGTTCGAGTTTGTTTGGGTTTTGCGTACATTTTTGCGCAAAGAAGACGTTATATCAAATCTGCCAGAACGAGAAAGGACCTAAAGCAATGACAGAAGCGGTGGGTAGCAAACCACTTGTTGATCAGATCATAGATGCGTGGTTTGCAGGGTTAGAGGACACGAATGAATTCGATGCCTCAACCATTGAAAGCCTCAAGCATTTGGCTTCTAGTGGGATTCTAAAGAAACCTGCGCAAGTGAAAAAAGCTATTTTAGTAGTGTCCGGAGATGCAAAATGAGGCTCATTGAACTGGAGATCCATAACGTGCGTGGGATTCGCGATCTGACTCTGGAGGCCGATGGCAAGAACCTTGTGATTTGGGGACCCAATGGGTCGGGCAAGAGTGCCGTCGTAGATGCAATCGACTTTCTATTGACAGGACGGATCTCGCGCCTACGTGGCAAGGGCACGGGCCCAATCACATTGAGCGAGCACGGTCCTCACATTGACCACAAGCCGGAAGAAGCTAGCGTACGCGCAATTATTGAAGTGCCAGGGGTAGCTACTCCTGTCGAGATACAACGCTGCATGGCAAATCCGGGCACATTGAAGTACGACGAACATGTCAAGGATCACCTACAGCCAATTCTAGACTTGGCTAGGCGTGGCCACCACGTCCTGACCAGGCGAGACATCCTCAGGTATATCACAGCAGAGGCCGCCACTCGGGCCCAAGAAATCCTAGCCCTTCTGAACGTAAGCGAGCTGGAAGATATCAGGAAAGCCCTTGTCACGACACATAACAAGTTAAAGAGAGAGTGTCAATTCGCAAAGGGAGCTGTGGATACAGCCAAAAGCGCTGTGAACACCACGCTTCGGGAGGAGATCTATCGTGAAGAGACTGTCTTGCAGTTCGTAAATGAAAGGCGCAAGATACTGAGCGGACAACCCATATCCGAACTCCGAGTGGAGGACCTGAAAAAGGATCTCGTTCCGCCTGCCAGTCTGCCAAGTGACAAGACTGTCAACATCACCATATTCGAGCAAGATGCTCAGAACGTATGCTCGGCCATTTCTGATGAGAATCAGGCTAAGGTTGGAAAGAGGGATGAGAAACTTCGCGCGTTGATAACAACAATCCGAACTGATGGATATGACCCCCAAAACTTGGACACCACCCTATTGTGGAGTTGACCTCATCGGGATTTGATGTACGCTATGGCCAGGGCTGCGCCGAAAGGAGGCACCGGTCATGGCCAAAAAGCGGTATTCACCCAAGCTGAAGTTCCAGGTGGTCCTGGAAGCACTGACCGGGGAGAAGACCCCGGGGCAGATTGCCAGGCAGTATGGCGTGCACCCAAATTCCGTCGCTTTGTGGAAGAAAAGCTTCCTGGAGAGAGGGCCAGATCTCTTCGCCGAGGACAAGACGGTACGGGAATACGAGCGCCGCATCGCTGACCTTGAGCAACTCTTGGGCAAGAAGGAGGTGGAGATCGCGCTTTTAAAAAACTTCTTGGGCCGGAACGGATGAGCACGGAGCAGAAGGTGGTCCTGGCGCGGGAGGCGCAGGGCAAGCATGCTCTCTCGTCCGCTCTGGAAGCCTTGGAGTTGTCCCGGTCGACGTGGTACTACCACCAGAACCATCGGGTGAGCTACACCGCGAAGTATGCCCATCTGCGGGAGCCGCTAGAGACCATCGCCAGGGAACATCCGGAGTACGGCTACCGGCGCACCACCGCAGAGCTGAGAGAGGCGTACGGGTATAGGATCAACCACAAAGTGGTGCAGAGACTGCATCGGGAGTGGGA
>JAUVHF010000058.1 GCA_030593425.1 Anaerolineales bacterium | reverse complement strand
AAGGAGAACGCCCGGGTGGCGGCTGGGGTCGCCCAGGCTTTAGTCATGGCCTGATAAGAGAATCATCTGGGCATACCAGGCGCGGCTATGCTTTATTGGTGAACACTATCTCCGTCTCATCGGCGTCCACCAGCACCGCGTCCCCCTCCTTTAGCTCTCCCTTCAGGATCCGCTTGGAGAGGGGGCTTTCCACCTCCCGCTGAAGGAGCCGCTTCAGGGGCCGGGCTCCGAAGGAGGGGTTGTAACCCTTCTCCACCAGAAGGTCCCGGGCCTTGTCGCTCAACTCTATGGCGATCCCCCGCTCCAGGAGACGCTTCTGGATATCCTTCATCTGGAGCTCCAGGATGGCTTTGATATGCTCCGGTTTGAGGGTGTGGAAGATGATCACCTCATCGACTCGGTTCAGGAATTCGGGTCGGAAGGTCTTCTTCAATTGCTCCCGCATCTGAGCCTGCATCTCGGAATGTGCATCCCCCTCGTCACCAGTGCGGAAGCCCAAGGTGCCTCCCCGCTGGGCGTATTGGGTCCCTATGTTGGAGGTCATGATTAAGACCGTGTTCCTGAAATCCACCGTTCGCCCTTGGCCGTCGGTGAGCCGTCCATCGTCGAGGATCTGAAGGAGAGTGTTCCATACATCGGCGTGGGCCTTCTCGATCTCGTCGAAGAGGACCACCTGATAGGGCCGTCGGCGCACCGCCTCGGTGAGTTGACCCCCCTCCCCGTACCCCACGTAACCTGGCGGGGCCCCGATGAGGCGGGAGACGGTATGTCTTTCCTGATACTCGCTCATATCCACCCGTGCTAGGGCCTCCTCATCGTCGAAGAGGAACTCGGCCAGCGCTTTGGCCAACTCCGTCTTGCCTACCCCCGTGGGCCCCAAGAAGATGAAGGAGCCGATGGGGCGTCGGGGATCTTTCAGCCCGGAGCGGCCCCGCCGTATAGCATCAGCCACGGCGGAAACGGCCTCCTTCTGCCCTACGATCCGCTGGTGGATCCTCTCCTCCATGGAGAGGAGTTTCTCCGCCTCCGTTTCCATCATGCGGCTCACCGGTATCCCGGTCCAGGCGGCTACGATCTGGGCCACATCCTCCTCGTCAACCACCTCATCTATCCCCTTTTCCCTGCGCCAGGCGCCCAGTTCCGCCTGGTATTCTCTCTCCAGTTGCAACCGCTCGCTCTTGAACCTCGCCGCCTGCTCGTAATCCCTCTTCTGCCAGGCTTCCTCCTCTTCGGTTTGGAGCCCTTGGAGGCGGTTCTTCTTCTCTTTCAGTTCTTCTGGCAACCCGAACATATCGATGCGCAATTTAGCGGCCGCCTCATCGATGAGGTCCACCGCCTTGTCGGGGAGATACCGTTCTGTCACATAGCGGTGGGAGAGTCTAGCCGCCGCCTCTAGGGCCTCATCGGTGATGGTCACCCCGTGGTGCTCTTGATACCGCTCTCTTAGGCCCTGGAGCATCTCGATGGTCTCCTCCTCCGAGGGCTCCTCCACGTAGATAGGGGCGAATCGGCGTTCCAAGGCTCCATCTTTCTCGATACGGTTGCGGTACTCATCGAGGGTGGTGGCCCCGACGCATTGCAACTCCCCGCGAGCCAGGGCGGGCTTCATCATGTTCGAGGCGTCGATGGCTCCCTGGGCCGCACCAGCCCCCACCACATTGTGTAACTCATCGATGAAGAGGATTATCCCTCCATGAGATCGCTGTACCTCCTGGAGGGCGGCCTTGAGCCTCTCCTCGAACTCGCCCCGGAAGCGGGAGCCAGCCACCATGCCTCCTAGATCCAACTCCACAACCCTTCTGCCCATGAGGTTTTCCGGAACATCGCCAGCGGCGATCCTCTGGGCTAACCCCTCGACGATGGCTGTCTTCCCCACCCCTGCCTCGCCGATGAGGACGGGGTTGTTTTTGGTGCGGCGGGCCAGGACGCGCATGAGGCGAAGGATCTCCGTCTCTCGACCGATCACCGGATCCAGCCGGCCCTCCCGGGCTAGTTGGGTTAAGTCTCGGCCATACCTTTCCAGTATCCGATATTTGGTCTCTGCTTGAGGATCCGTCACTTTCTGTCCCCCTCTTATCTCTTCGATAGCCTTATAGGCCTCATCTTTGGTCACACCAGCATCTTGGAGGACGGCGCTAGCGGCCCCACCCCCCTCGCCGATTATGGCTAGGAAGATATGCTCTGTGGAGACATACTCGTCCCCCAGATGCTTAGACTCCTCCATGGCCACGTCTATGATCCGCTTCACCCTAGGGGTGATATAGATCTGGGCTTGGGGGGCCGGGGGGCTAAACTGGGTAGGAGGGCTGGTGGACAAGACGTCATCCAACCGCTCCCTTATCATCTCCACATCTACTCCCAAGTTGTCGAGAACCTGCGGGATAACGCCTCCTGACTGCTCGATCAAGGCCAGAAGCAAGTGTTCCGCATCCAGTTGGCTATGCTTATACCGTTGAAGGATCTCTTGGGATTGGGCGATAGCCTCTTGGGCCCGTTGGGTAAAACGGTCGAAGGGCATCATGGCGCTCACCCCTCTTCCTTTAGGTAGGAGGCCACCAGATGAACTTTGAGCGGGCGCAAGGGGGGCCAATCAGTTAGCCTCTCCAAAAGCACGCCCAACCCAAAGAAAACATCGTTAAAGGCGATATACGACGGGTCTCCTACATAGTAGAACTCTTCGTTTCTTAACCCCACCCGGTGTAGTTTCGCATCTAGTCGTCCTTTGGAATTGGCTCGGTAGAAAGCGGGGAAGGTATCTTTAGATTGACGCCCATATACGGTACGCACCAGCCAGCGGCGGAGGCGGGCAGGGACGAGACGGTTAATTAAAGCGACATAACTGCAGGCGTTGGGGGTCAAAAGCAAGAGATGTCCCCTCTTATTCAGAACCCTGGCCATTTCACGAAAGACGGTGTCTGGCTCCTCCAGATGCTCAACCACCCAGCTGCAGAGGACGACATCGAAGAAGCCTCCTGGAAAGGGCGTGGTAGCCAGGCTCCCTACTACCAGTTGTTTGAGGCAGCGATGCTCTCGAAGGGAGGTCAAATCGGTGTCCAGCCCCACCGCCTGTCCTACTTTCTCAGCGTAGAGTTCGATCACCCCTCCTCGACCACAACCGGCATCGAGCACCCGGGCTTCAGGGGTGAGATGCCCTTTCACCAAACTCTCATAAATAGAGCCGCTATGCTTGTATCCAGGGCTCATATCTTTGTAGATGGCCCGGTATCTATTCTGCTTCTCTAAGGGTATCATCACCAAGCCCCTTAACCCTCCAGTTGGCGCAGTCTAGAGCGTAGCCCCTCGATCTCCCTCTCGAACTCAGCCTCCATCCGCCCCATCTCTGCTCTCATCTTCTCCATCTTGCGAGCCATGTTCAGGATGACCTCTGCCCCGGCCAGGTTAACCCCCAGTTCATCTGTTAGGCGGGCGATGCGGCGTAACCTCCCGATATCCCGAGGCGAATAGAGGCGTCGGTTTCCCTCAGAACGGGTGGGTTGCACCAGCCCTAAACGCTCGTAGTAGCGCAGGGTTTGAGGGTGTAGGCTCACCATCCTGGCGGCCACGCTGATTATGTAACAAGGCTCATCGTCTTTTGGTAGATGCTGGACCATTCAACTCACCTCTCTTTACGCAACCTCTTAAGTTCTTCAAACAGTTCCCGCTCCCGCGGGGTCAACTTCTGAGGCAGTCTGGCCTTCACTTTAGCGTAAAGATCGCCTCGCTTTTGGGGATCCTTAAGATTAGGCATCCCCTGTCCCTTGAGGCGGAAAGTCTTGCCGCTTTGGGTCTCTGGGGGGATCTTCAACATGATATCGCCTTTCGGTGTAGGCACCCTCGCTTCCCCTCCCAAAACGGTGGTATAGAGATCTAAAGGGACCTCAACATGGAGATCATCACCCTTTCGTCTGAAGCGGGGATGGGGAGCCACCTTAATCCTCAGATAGAGATCCCCTTTGGCCCCGCCGTAGCCGTCGCCGCCTTCCCCGGCCACACGTATTCGGGAGCCGGTGCCCACGCCTGGCGGGATCTTCACCTCCAAACGGCGGCCATCCTTGGAGAGGATCGTGGTAGTGCCGTGGAACGCTTCCTCTAGGGTGATCTCCACCTCTTGTTCGTAGTCCCGGCCTCGACGGGGAGCGGTGCGCCAGGAACTCCTTGGCGTGCCTCCGAAGATAGCCTGAAAGAAATCGGAGAACCCACCCAGACCACCCAGAAGCTCATCTAAGTCGCCATACTGCACATAGGCCTGCCCTGGCTGCCCCGTGAACCAGCGTCCCCAGTCGAAGCCCGAGGGGTCTCCCCCCATCCTCTGCCACTCGTGCCAACTGGTACCCAACTGATCGTACCTCTGACGCTTTTCCGGGTCGGAGAGGACCTCGTAGGCCTCGTTTATCTCCTTAAACCGCCCCTGGGCTGAGCGGTCTCCAGGGTTCACATCAGGGTGGTGCTGGCGGGCCAGCTGACGATAAGCCTTCCTTATCTCCTTCTGGTCAGCGTTCCTCTCAACGCCCAGGATCTTGTAGTAATCTTTGTAGTCCATATCGATTAACGACCGGCACTCTTTTAGATATTATAACATCTTAGCACAACCTTGTCAACTATCTTACTTATCGCCCATAAGAAGAGTTGACAAGAACGACTAAAGATGCTATAATAATGGTGAAGAAAAACCTTTGAGAAGGAGGTGTAGCCATGAGCATCACCCGTTGGGAACCTCTTAGGGATTTTATCTCCTTGCGGGAGGCTATGGACCGGCTCTTCGAGGAGGGCTGGGTATGGCCCCGCGCAGGGTGGCGCTTGCCCATCCAGGAGACCTTGGCTATCGATATCTATGAGACGCCCGATAACGTGGTGGTGAGGACCGCAGTCCCTGGTGTCAAGCCGGAGGACATCGACATCACCATCACCGGCAATACGCTTACCATTGCCGGCGAGACCAAGGCTGAGGAGAAGGTGGAGGAGGAGAACTATGTCCGTCGTGAGCGGCGGTACGGCCGTTTCTCCCGCTCGATAATCTTGCGTAGTGGCGCGCAAGGGGAGAAAGCCGAAGCCACCTTCGAGCACGGTCTCCTGACCCTTACCATTCCCAAGGCCGACGAAGCCAAACCCAAGCTCATCGAGGTGAAGACCAAGTAAGTCATCGAGTTACAGACAGGGGAAGGAGCGATCGCTCCTTCCCCTCTTTTAGTGCAAGGCTTGCATAACTTGATCCGTTGCCTTTTGGGGGGTGGCGTTGCCGCTCAAAACATCTACTACCGCCTGCTGGAGGGCGGCGCCAATCTCCTCCTTCGAGGGGCGGAAATAGGCCGCCTCTATTTGGCGTCGCACGAAGAGCCGGTAGGCGGTATCCTCTATCGATAGGCGGAGGGCCGAACGGCTGGGGGGTAGATGACCACTGGCCTGAGCCCAAGCGGCCAGGTTCTCCGGGCTCAAGAACCATTGGACGAACTCCGCCGCTGCCGCTTGACGGCGGGGATCGGGAGTTAAGAGCACGAAGCCCCAGCACCGGGCCATGGTGGCCTGGGCCCCGTTCTTGGTGGGGAGGGGAGCGTAGGCTACTTCAGCCCCCTCCATTAGGAGGTGTTGGGAACTGACGTTCGCCATTGCTACCCCGCCCTCCTTGAAGAGAGCCCAGGAGTCATCGAGGCTCTCCAAGGCCAAAACAGAAGGAGAGATATACCCTGCCTCGTATCCGTCCCTGTAAAACTCCAGTACCTGGGTTAGAACCGCCCCCTCTAAATCCGGGTTCCCCTCCTCATCTATCAGGGAGCCGCCCAAAGCCAGATACTGGATGAGGAAGGAATCGTTGACCACCCCCTCCTCACCCCCGGCGGGGAAAACATAGGGGGTCTCCTGGCTCCGCAACTCATCCCAGGTGCGGGGTGGACTATCTATGAGGAAGGGGTTATAGACCAGATGTTCTATATCGATATGAAGGGGAAGGGCTAGGAGTTGGCCCTCCTTGCTGCCCGCCTGGCGGATGCGGGGGAAGAGGTCGTCAGCCACTTCCTCGGGGATGAGCCCATCCCAGGGCTGGAGCATCTCCTTCCCTAGCAGGAACCCCACCTGGGAGAGGTCGATGGTTACCAGATCAGGGAGGGTCTGGGGGGCCACGGCGCTGGCCGTGAGGAGGAAATCCAGGAGCCCCCCCTTCCCGTAAGGCCGCTTAGGCACGAACTGGATGGCGACATCGGGATGCGCCTCCCGGAAACCACGGTATATCCCCTCCATCACCTCCCCAGCAGGGGTATCGGGAGAGGGGATGAAGGCTTCCGTGGTCCAGAGGGTGAGGGTGATAGCCGAGGGGGGGGTATAGGGAGAGGGCGAAGGCGTAGGGCTCTTGGCGACCGCGGGGGAAGGCGGGAAGGTGGCTTGAGGCGTAGGGGTTTCGGCAGCGGCACACCCCAAAAGCGCCACGAGGATAAAGGAAGCCACAAGGGAGAGACAGACCCCACAACCAGAGACCTTAGACATATAGGCTCCTTCCATCGAGAAGAACGCTAAACCCATTATAGCACAATAGGTCGCTCTTCGCTTCAACTCGGGGTATAATGGGGCGGAGATGATGGAACTCTTGGAGGAAGGGGCCCGCCGATGGGGACTGGATCTCACGTCCGATATGCTGGCCGCCTTCCAGACCTACTATGAGGAACTGATCGCCTGGAACGAACGGGTTAACCTCACCGCTATCACCGACTACCAGGAGGTGCAGATTAAGCACTTCTTGGATTCCCTCTCCTGCCTCCTGGTTTTAGCGGGGTTGCCCATAGACAGATGGCGACACCTGGATATCGGGGCTGGGGCCGGCTTCCCCGGCCTCCCCTTGAAGATAGCCCGGCCCCAGATGGAACTGACCCTTCTTGAGGCTAAGAAGAAGAGGGTCCGATTCTTAGAACACCTGGTGGAGAGATTGGAACTGCCGGGGGTGGAGATCATAAGGGGGCGGGCCGAGGAACTGGGCCGCCAGTCCGGACATCGGGAGGAGTACGATCTGGTGTTGGCCCGGGCCGTGGCCACCCTACCCGTGCTTCTAGAGTACGCCTTGCCCCTTTGCCGGATGGGGGGGATCTTCTTGGCTCAGAAGGGGCCAGATATAGGTGAGGAGTTGGAGACCTCTCAGGCGTCTCTCAGGGTCTTGGGTGGGCGCTTGAGAGAGGTGAAGGGTCTGGAGTTGCCCCACTCTACGGGGCGGCGAAACCTGGTAGTGGTGGAGAAGGTGGCTCCCAGCCCGGAAAAATACCCCCGAAGGCCAGGGGTGCCAGCCAAGCGGCCGCTAACTTAGGGCTTCTGAAACAAGGGGCAGAGCAGGTATAGAAACCTGTTTTGTTTATGTGCAGAAATAGCTCGGCTTTCAGTTCTTCTTTTGAAGATTCCAGTTGACTGCCCCGCAGTTGCAACTCACAGATACCGGTGTCCGCCCAGTGCAGGCGAGATACAACATCCCACCGCACTTGGTGCACCGGAAGAGTTCATACAGGTCTCTGAACGCCTCTACTACAGGCCGAAAGTCATTCTCTGAAAAGTCGGCCCAGCTGCTATAGTGCACATTTGGGTTGATGGCCCACTGCTCGACATTAGAGCGGGCGATAATTTGGTCCGCCACGCTGTCGCACTCTTGAAGTTCGTCAAACCCCTCCTGTTTACCCCAAGACTGCGCTGCTAGTTTTGCTTTCTTTAGTAAGGCTCGGTATTTGCTCGTTGCAGCGGGGAGAAAGTCACCCAGTTCCCAGCGGCCATTCGACTTATACTGTACGAAGGCTTGTAGTGAATCACAGGCCATTTCAAAGAAGTGCTCTGAAGCTCTGCGGAGTCGAAACGCGGCGTTTGGAACATCGCTTCGCTGGAGGTCTTGTTCGATCAGTTCCCACAAGTCCACCTCACTAGTGACAAGTGGGCCGGTGTCGATACTCCACCGACTGAACTCGACGCTCCCACGCGAAGTGACAATTCCCTCACTTCTAAGCTGAGTGGCCCAGGTCTTGTCGTGTGTCGTAATCAAGAACTGCCTGTCGGGGAAAGTAGATGCTAGCAGGTTGCAGACCCGTCTTCTATGCCCGGCGTCAATTGACATGATTACATCGTCCAAGATTATTAGGTCAATCATGCCCCCGGTAAGCCGCTCCTGCAAGGCCAAATATAGACAAACCCCCATACTATCTTGGTGGCCTTCGCTGTGAAGAGCATGGGGTGCATAGTTCCCGCGGCCGAAGAAGTCAACCTCAAGGTTGAGCCCAGCGCCACGAGGCTGCATTCTCGCTTCAAACGTGCTCTCATCTGACTCGTGCAACTTGCGATAGAACCCGGAGAACCGGTCGCTAATCTCGTCATAGAGTCTCCCCAAGACGCTATCCCTAGAATTCTCAAAGCTGCTTAGTAGTATTCGTGCCCTCGTTTGAGAGAGTTCTGCAGCTCTCAATGCAGTTTCAGCTTTCTTGAGAGCCTTCAGATTCTCTTCAAGCCGCGTTAACATATCCCATGCAGTCTGCTCAGGCGTTGCCTTGGGATATTTTGCTTGGACAATGGATTGAACTTGAGCCAGAACCTGGCTAATGTCATCCGGCGCGAGCAGTCGCTTGACCTGCTGAGGAGCAGAACGATCATCCGGGTACTTCTCCAGGGCATTCCGTAGGGCAGCTGTCAGTTGTTCCAAATCGTTGAGCCACCTCACGAGTGGCTGTAGCTCATCCCTTATACCCGCAAGTTGAGCACTCTTTATTACGTTCCGTAGATTTGTGGCGGCATTGTCGGCTGAAGTGATAATATCGGCGGATAGGCTCTCAATCTGGGACTGATGTCTTGCAGCCGCTTCCGCGGTTCTTAATCGATCTTCCAGGTACTCGCGCAGTTCCCCTGGACGCCAAGGCGTGTCGCACAATGGGCAACTGCCGCTTTCATCAATCAATGGAATGCCCAGTTGGGTCAACCGCCGGCGAGAAA
>JAUVHF010000024.1 GCA_030593425.1 Anaerolineales bacterium | reverse complement strand
GGGTCGGGGCGGTGATTCTCACCCCTGGTTTTCAACCCTTCCTGGCGGAATTGAAAGGCGAGTTCGGATACGGTCGATACCCCAATGTGGTCACCGGCTTCCAGTTCGAGCGGATGTTGAGCCTCACTAGCCCTTCTCATGGGCTCCCCCAGCGTCCCTTCGACGGCCAACCTCCTAACCGTATAGCCTTCATCCAATGTGTCGGCTCTCGCGATCCTTCCCAGGGCCGCGGCTATTGCTCTTCGGTCTGCTGCATGTACGCCACCAAACAGGCGATCTTGGCTAAGGAGAGGGCACCCGAAAGTGAGATCACCCTCTTCTATATGGACCTGCGAACTTTCGGCAAGGGTTACGACCGCTACTTGCAGCAAGCCAGAAAGGGATACGGCGTCAACTATCAGCGAAGCATGGTCTCGGCGGTCAAGCAGGAGCCAAGGAGCAAGAACCTCTTCCTCTCTTATGTGGGTGAAGATGGCCGACCCCGGGAGGAGGAGTTTGAATTGGTGGTGCTCTCCACAGGCTTTGTTCCGCCACCAGGGGCCCAGGAGTTGGCACAACGGGTGGGTATCGCCCTCAACGAATATGACTTCTGCCAAACGGCCGAGTTCGCCCCCACTGAGACCTCCCGGCCTGGGGTCTTTATGGCCGGTTGCTTTGGCGAGCCCAAGGATATCGCTGAGACCGTGGCCGAGGCGGCCAGCGCGGCGGCCAATACTGCCCGCCTTTTGGGAAGGAGCCGTACTCCATCGCCCAAGGAATACCCCCCCGAAAGGGAAGTGGCCGAGGAGGAGCCCCGGGTGGGGGTATTTATCTGCCGCTGTGGAGAAGAGATAGCCCAAGCGGTGGATATGAATCAACTGAAGGAGTTCATCCAAGGGCTTAAAGAGGTAGCCCTGGTCCAAGAGGTGGGCTACGCTTGCCGGCCAGAGGGATTGCAAGAGATAAAGGAAGCCATCACTGGTGAGGGGCTGAATCGAGTAGTGGTAGCGGGCTGCACCCATCGTCTCTATGAAGCCCCTTTGCAGGTAGCCCTCAGGGAGGCAGGGCTCAACCCCTACCTTCTGGAGCGGGCGAACCTGCGGGAGGGGTGCGCTTGGGCGCATAGGAATAGGCCCCGAGAGGCTACAGCCAAAGCCAAGAGCCTTCTGGAGATGGCGGTGGCCAAGGCCCGATCGCTGAAACCCCTAAAGAGGGCCACCCACGAGGTGACCCCCGGAGTTCTCGTCATCGGAGGCGGTTTGGCGGGGATGACCGCAGCCTTCGGTTTGGCTGAGCAAGGCTTCCAGGTCTATCTAGTGGAGAAAGGGAAGGAATTGGGCGGCAACCTGCGCCATCTCTATTACACCCTTAAGGGCTCAGACCCCCAAGCGTTGTTGCGCTCTCTGATAGAAAAGGCTGAGAGCCATCCCCATATCGAAGTCTTGAAGGAGACAGAGGTCATCTCCTGCGAGGGCTCAGTGGGCCGCTTCCACTCTACCCTTCTGACCGGCGATGAGGAATCGATGGTTGAGCATGGAGTCATCATCGTAGCCACGGGAGGGCAAGAGGAAAAACCTATCGAATATCTCTACGGCCAAGATCGGCGGGTGGTCACCCAGCGGGAACTGGAGGCCCGCCTCACCAGGAACGAGGGTCTAGAAGAGTTGACCATGGTGATGATCCAATGCGTCGGCTCCCGAGAGGAGGGGCGCCCCTACTGTAGCCAGGTCTGTTGCTCCCAGGCCATCAAGAACGCCCTCCGCATTAAGGAGAGGAAGTCAGAAGCGAAAGTCTTCGTCCTCTATCGGGATATGATGACCTACGGCTTCCAGGAGGAGTACTACCGTCAGGCGAGGGAGGCGGGGGTGATCTTTATCCCCTATGAAAAGAAGCCCCAGGTGACATCTGGAGATGACGGATTGCGAGTCTGGGTGGAAGACCCCCTCCTGAATCGAGAACTGAAGTTGGAAGCCGACCTAGTGGTCTTGAGCCCCGGGATAGCCCCCTCCGAGAACGGGAGGTTGGCCCAAATCCTGGGTATCACCCTCGACGACGATGGGTTCTTCCAAGAAGCGAACCCCAAGGTGGCCCCCATGGATTCGGGGGTGGCCGGGATATTCCTCTGTGGTCTAGCCCAAGGGCCGAAACCCATCTCCCATTCCATCTCCCAAGCCAACGGGGTCGCCTTAAAAGCCGCTTCTCTCCTGGCTAAGGAGCGGCTAGTAGGCAAGGCTACCGTCCCTACCGTCAACGAGAGACTCTGTAGCGGCTGTGGACTCTGCGTCTCCCTCTGCCCCTACGAGGCTCGAAGGCTCAATGAGGAGACTCGAGTGGCGGAGGTGATAGAGCTCCTCTGCCAGGGGTGTGGCCTCTGCGCTGTGGCTTGCCCCAACGGTGCCACCCAGCAGAACCTCTACGAGATGAGACAGGTTATGGCCGTGATGGATGCCGCGCTATAAGAGAGGTCAAAGATGAACGAAGATTTCGAGCCTAAGATCGTGGCTTTCCTCTGCAACTGGTGCGCCTACGTGGGGGCGGACCTGGCAGGCACCTCCCGCATCCAATACCCGCCCAACGTGAGGATCATCCGCATGATGTGCAGCGGGGCCGTGGATCCGGTCTATGTCATCAAGCCCTTGCTCGATGGGGCCGATGGCGTCCTCATAGGAGGTTGTCACCCTGGCGATTGCCATTATCAAGAAGGGAACTATAAGGCTCGGCGGCGGGTGGCTATCCTCAAGAATATCCTCCGCCAGATGGGGTTCGATGAGGAGCGGATCTGGCTGCGCTGGATCAGCGCCAGCGAAGGGCAGGTCTTCGCCGAGACGGTGACGGCGATGGTGAAGGCCCTCAAAGAGAAGGGACCCAACCCCCTAAAGGAACTTTGGGGAACATAAACATAGTATATATAAACTCATAGAGGACTAGAACGATGAAGGTGAGGAAATTCTTGGAAGTCAAAGAGGGCGACACCTTGGCAACCCTGCGGGGTTTCTTGCAAAGGTTACTGGAGAAGGAGATCGTCGAGGCATTGCTCGTCCCTCTTGAGGCTCCCTCTGGCGACACCGTAATGCCCGCCTTGGTGAAGGAGCCCGCCCGCTTGGAGAAGGCCAACCCCCTGGCCCCGGTGATGCCGGTAAACGCGGCTAGGCTCGTCTCCTCCTTGACCATCGGCAAACCCAAGGAGAAGATCGGGGCCCTCTTGCGCTCCTGTGAGATAAGGGCTCTTATCGAACTGGTCAAACTGCAGCAGGCCCATCTGGAAAACCTTATGATCATAGGCCTCGATTGCTTGGGCACCTACGAGGTGACCGATTACGCCAAACTCATCTCTAGCGAGGATGGGTCTCCGACGATGGGACTGGTGCGAGGGGCTAAAGAAGGCTCTCTCTCCCCCCATGAGGGGTACCAATTCCGCTCCGCATGCCGGATTTGCGAGTATCCCGTCCCCCAAAATACTGCCCTGACCATCGGCCTCCTCGGCGTCGATGGTAAGAGGATCCTCGTCGAGGCGCAGGAGGAGTTGGCAGAGAGGCTAGAGTTGACGGAGGGAGAAGCCGCTAGCCGAGAGGAGGTCATCAAGAAATTGGTGGAGGCTAGGATCGAGGAGCGAGATCGACTCTTCGCCCAGTTTCGAGAGAGGGTGGTTGATATACGGGGTCTCCTGGCCCAGTTTTCCACCTGCACCGGCTGCTATAACTGCACGGTGGCTTGCCCCATCTGTTACTGTAAAGAGTGCCTCTTTAGGACATCCACCTTCGAACACGAATCCGATAGATACCTGAGGTGGGCGCAGCGGAAGGGAGCCATCCAGATGCCTACCGATACCCTTCTTTTCCAGTTGACCCGGCTGAATCACATGGTCACCTCCTGTGTGGGCTGTGGGATGTGCGAAAGCGCCTGTCCCAGCGACATCCCTTTGACCACTATTTTCCGGGCGGTGGGACAGGAGGTACAAGCGATGTTCGATTACCTGCCTGGGAGGAGCCTAGAGGATGAGTTGCCCCTGGCTACCTTCAAGGAGGATGAACTGACGGAGTTGGGAGAAACGCAATAGAGGTGGAACCTGAGGGCAAAGGCTTAAAGCCAGCGGCTTTAGTGATAGGAGGGGGGATCGCAGGGATGCAAGCCTCCCTCGACATCGCCGATGCCGGTTTCCTGGTCTATCTGGTGGAGAGGGAGCCGAGCATCGGGGGGCATATGGCCCAACTAGATAAGACCTTCCCCACCCTCGATTGCTCATCCTGCATCCTGACCCCTAAGATGGTAGATGTGGCTCGCCACCCCAACATCCAGTTGATCAGCTATGCAGAGGTGGTGGGTGCAGATGGTGGGATAGGCCATTTCAAGGTAGGGGTGAAGCAGAAGCCCAGGTATGTGGATGTAGATAGATGTACCGGTTGTGGCCTCTGTGTGGAGGCTTGCCGACTCAAAGGGAGGATCAGCAGCGAATTCGATGTGGGGGTGAGCAAGAGAGGAGCGGTATATATACCCTTTCCTCAGGCGGTACCTTTGAAGGCGACCATAGACCCCGAGCGTTGCGTCTTTATAACCAGGGGTGTCTGCGGGAAGGTCCCCGCTTGTGAGGAGGCTTGTTCAGCGGAGGCTATCGATTTCCAGCAGAAAGAGGAGATGATAGGACTAGAGGTGGGGGCTATCATCGTGGCTACCGGTTTCGACCTCTTCGATGCCCGTCTCAAGCCGGAGTTCGGCTACGGCCTCTATCCCAACGTCATCACCGGCCTCCAGTTCGAGCGGCTCTCTTCGGCCTCCGGCCCCACCAGGGGGAAGATAACGCTGAACGGGCAGGAGCCAAAGAAGGTGGTTTTTATTCAATGTGTGGGGTCGAGGGATAAGAGTGTGGGAGTGGAGTATTGTTCCCGGGTATGTTGCATGTTCACGGCCAAGCAAGCCCATCTAGTGAAGGAGAAGATA
This sequence comes from Anaerolineales bacterium, assembly GCA_030593425.1. GTDB lineage: Bacteria > Chloroflexota > Anaerolineae > UBA7937 > UBA7937 > UBA7937. The sequence goes on along the minus strand of JAUVHF010000024.1, from coordinate 10,084 downwards.
CCAGATGCGGAGGTGACGGTCTTATATATCGATGTGAGGGCTTTCGGAAAGGGGTTCGAGGAGTTCTACGACCGGGTGAGAGGCGAGGGGGTGATGTACCGGAGGGGGAACGCTTCGGAGATATGCAAAAGGGGGGAGAGGCTCATCGTTATGGCTGAGGATACCCTCCTGGGCGAATCTGTTCAGTTGGAGGCGGATCTCGTGGTCCTGGCTACCGGGATCACTCCCCGGGGAGATGCCCAAGATTTGGCCACTCTATTGAGGTTGTCCACTTCGCCCGACGGCTTTTTCCAGGAAGCACACCCAAAGTTGAGACCGGTGGAGACAGAAAGGGAGGGGGTATATCTAGCCGGCTGCTGTCAGGGACCCAAGGATATACCCGATGGTGTGGCCCAGGCCAAGGCTGCGGCTTCCTCCGTCATAATCGCCTTGAGGAACGGTATGGAGGTCTCATAGATGGAGGGGCAGAATCTCGCCCAAGCGTATAGGCTCTTCGAGTGCATCCAGTGTGGCCGGTGTACCGGCGGTTGCCCCATGTCGCTAAAGACCCGCTTCAACATCAGGCGACTGATCTATGAGGCTCTCGTTGACGAAGATATGGATCTTCAAAGCAAAGAGGTGCTATGGGATTGTAGCACCTGCGCCACTTGTACCCTCCGCTGTCCCAAGGGGCTCGACCCCACCGACATGGTGATCGGCATGCGGAGCATCCTAGTAGATGGGGGGCGGATCCCCCCCACTATCAGAGACGCGCTGAAGAGCCTGGCTATCCGGGGAAACCCTCTGACCATGGCCAGAGAGGAGAGGGCAGACTGGGCCGAGGGGTTGGGGGTGAAGGAGATCTCTGAGGGCGCAGAGGTTCTCTACTTTGTGGGCTGCAGCCCTTCTTATGATCCTCGGGTTCAGAAGGTAGCGAAAGCGATGGTCCAAGCCTTCAAGAAGGCGGAGGTAGAGTTCGGGATCCTGGGCAACGAGGAGGTCTGTTGCGGTAGCGAGGCCCGCCGGATGGGAGAGACGGGTCTCTTCGAGATGCTCCGGGAGATGAACCTAGAGACCTTGGAGCGATATCCTGTGGAACTGGTGGTCACCACCTCCCCCCATTGCTATAACGCCTTCCAGAACGAATACCAAGGCCTAAATCTCAAAGTGCAGCACTATACCCAATTCGTGGCTGGGCTTATCAATGAGGGGAGATTACCCCTCTCCAAGGAGGTGAGGAGGATCGTCACCTACCAAGACCCCTGCTTCTTGGGAAAACAAAACAAGATCTTCGAAGAGCCGCGAAAGATACTCAGGAGCATCCCTGGCTTGGAATTGAGAGAACTCGATAGATCGAGGGAGAGGAGCCTCTGCTGCGAAGGGGGAGGGGGGAGGATGTGGGCGGAGGGCACCAACCCCGAGGAGAGGTTGGCCCATACCCGCGTGCAGGAGGCGATGGATCTAGGCGCTGAGGTGCTGGCCACCGCTTGCCCCTTCTGTCTCCTCACCTTAGAAGATGCAGCCAAGACCGTTGCCGGCGAAGGCGGGATCCAGGTGATGGATATCATGGAGTTGGTGGTGGAGGCTCTTTAGGTGGGTCTAAGGATCGGCGTCTATGTATGTCACTGTGGAGTGAATATCGCCGCCACCGTCGATGTGGAAGCGGTGACCCGATTCGCCCTGGGGTTGCCCTCTGTAGCCATAGCCAGAGATTACACCTATATGTGCTCCGATCCTGGCCAGGCGCTGATAAAGGAGGATATCAAGAAGTTCGGTCTCACCAAGGTGGTCGTGGCCTCCTGCTCGCCGATGATGCATGAGCCGACATTCCGGGGTACCATCCAAGAGGCGGGCTTAAACCCCTACTGTTTGGAGATGGCAAATATAAGGGAGCAGTGTAGCTGGGTCCATGAGGAAGAGGAGGAGGCCACCCGAAAAGCGATACAACTGGTAGCCGCTGCTGTGGACAAGGCTTTTCTACTGGAGCCTCTAGAGGAGAGAAGAGTCGCTGTTACCTCTGCGGCCCTGGTGATAGGAGGAGGGATCGCCGGGATGCAAGCGGCCCTCGATATCGCCAACGCCGGCTTCCAAGTCTATCTGGTGGAGAAGGAACCCCGCCTGGGGGGGCATCTAGCCCAACTAGATAAGACCTTCCCCACCTTGGAGCCTGTGGCCCCTCTCCTGGCGGAGGAGATCAGGGAGGTGGAGGGACACCCCAATATCGATCTTCTCACCTCCGCGGAGGTGATCGGTTTAGAAGGGTATATCGGCAACTTCAAAGTTAACGTTACCGACCAAGCCACTATTAGGGAACTCAAAGTGGGGACCATCCTCGTAGCCACCGGCTATGACCTCTTCGACGCTCGGTTGAAGCCAGAGTATGGCTATGGGATCTATGAGAAGGTGATCACCGGCTTGGAGTTCGAGCGACTCGTCTCTTTATCTGGTTCTAGAAAGTTCTGGGTGAACGGAAAAGAACCCCAGGATGTGCTCTTCATCCAGTGTGTGGGCTCTCGGGACAAAAGCGTGGGGCAAGAGTATTGCTCCCGCATCTGCTGCATGTACACGGCCAAACAGGCCCTTCTGGTTAAGGAGATGTTACCCCAGGCTCGGGTGACGGTCTTGTATATGGATGTAAGGGCCTATGGGAAAGGGTTCGAGGAGTTCTACGACCAGGTGAGGGGCGAGGGGGTGCTCTATAGACGGGGTAACCCCTCCGAGATATACAAAAATGGAAAGAGACTCATCGTTAGGGTTGAGGATACCCTCCTGGGCGAGCCTGTTCAGTTGGAGGCTGACTTGGTGGTACTGGCCACAGGGATAACGCCTCGCCGCGATTCTCCAAAGATCGCCAACCTTCTAAAGCTCCCCCGCTCACCGGATGGCTTCTTCATGGAAGCACACCCCAAGTTGCGTCCGGTGGATACGGTAACGGAGGGGATATACCTGGCCGGCTGTTGTCAGGGGCCCAAGGACATACCAGATACCGTGACCCAGGCCAAGGCTGCTGCCGCCTCGGCTATGATACCCTTGTGCCAGGGCCAGGTCAAGGTGGAAGCCGTAACCTCTATCATAGACGAAGAACTCTGCTCTGGGTGTGGGATCTGCGCCGAGATGTGCGTATACGATGCTCTCTCCCTTCATGAGAGAAAGGGGGTTATGACCATAAATGAGGTCCTATGCAAGGGATGCGGGGCTTGTGCCGCGGCCTGTCCTTCCAAAGCCATAAAGTTGAGCCATTTCACCCCGGCGCAAATCCTAGCCCAGGTCGATGCCTTGGTGTAGAGAGGTCGAAAAATGGCCGAGAAGTTGATACCCATATATATCACGGGAAAGAAGTACGAGGTTCCTTCCAGCCTCACTATCATGAAGGCTATGGAGTGGGCGGGCTACAAACTGATAAGGGGAGCCGGTTGCCGGAGCGGCTTTTGCGGCGCTTGTGCCACCGTTTATCGCATCAAAGGCAACTACCGTCTGCGGATCGGGTTGGCCTGTCAGACGGTGGTGGAGCCGGAGATGTACCTGGCCCAGATCCCCTTCTTCCCCGTCGAGAAGGCTATCTATGATATCGAAGAATTGAAGCCCACCCCGGAACAACTCTTCCAGATCTATCCCGAGATCTTGCGCTGCCTCAGTTGCGGGACCTGTACCAAAGCCTGTCCTCAGGAGATAGAGGTCATGGATTACATGGCTGATGCCATGAAGGGTGATATCGCTTCTGTGGCCAGCAAATCCTTCGATTGCATCATGTGTGGGCTCTGCGCGGCCCGCTGCCCCGCCGAGGAGGCCCAGTCCAACGTGGCCCTCCTCTGTCGGCGGCTATACGGTAAGTACCTGGCTCCTAAATCACAACACCTATGGGAGCGGATAGAGGAGATCGAGGCTGGCAACTTCGATGAGGAACTGGCCCAACTGAAAAGCATGGGCGAAGAAGAGTTGCGGCAAAGGTATGAAGAGAGGGATATCGAGCCCGCTTGAGGGCGAAGGAGACGACGATGTCGTACACACCTGAGATGCGGGAATCTATAAGAAAGGTAGAGGCCACGCGCCGGAGAAGACTCGAGGAAACCCATCCCCGCACGCTACCCAAGGAGCAGGAAGAGATCCTCAAGCGGTTCCACCCCGATTATGTGGAGGGAGGGATGCGGGAACTCTTGGTAGGGCCAAATAGGGGAGATCGGACACCTAATGAACTGGCCGATCTTTTGGAGGGCCGCAGCCATATCGACGTGGCAGCCTTCGATCTGGGCCAGGTGGACTACGAGTGTGATGTTTTGGTCATCGGAGGGGGTGGTGCCGGAGCCTCGGCGGCGCTTTTGGCCCAGGAGAACGGAGCCCAGGTGATCTTGACCACCAAACTTCGCTTCGGTGACGCCAACACCATGATGGCTCAGGGAGGCATCCAGGCTGCCGACAAGCCCAACGATTCCCCAGCCATCCATTATCTGGATGCGATGGGCGGCGGCCATTTCACCAACGTCCCGAAGTTGGTGGAGGCCTTGGTGATGGACGCTCCTTCAGTCATCCAATGGCTGGAGGATCTGGGCTGCATGTTCGACAAGGAGCCCGATGGGACGATGAGGACCATCCACGGCGGCGGCACTTCCCGCAAGCGAATGCATTTCGCCCGCGACTATTCAGGGGCAGAGATCATGCGCACTCTGCGCGACGAGGTCCGCAACCGTCAAATCTCGATTTTGGAGTTCGCTCCCGTCGTGGAGTTGGTGATGGATAGTAGAGGCCAAGTAGCCGGGGCTATCCTTCTGAACCTGGAGACGGGCGATTATAGCCTGGTGAAGGCTAAAACGGTGATCATGGCCACCGGCGGCGGAGCCCGCCTTCACTATCAAGGTTTTCCCACTACCAACCATTACGGAGCCACAGCCGATGGGCTGGTTCTGGCCTACCGGGTGGGGGCCAAACTGGTTTTCATCGATACTATGCAGTACCATCCTACCGGAGCGGCCTATCCAGAGCAGATCTTGGGACAACTGGTGACCGAGAAGGTGAGGGGTTTGGGAGCCCAACTGGTCAATGTGGAAGGGGAGCAGTTCGTCTACCCCCTGGAGACGCGTGACGTGGAATCGGCGGCTATCATCCGAGAATGTGTAGAGCAAAAGAAGGGGGTGGTCACTACTACGGGACAGCAGGGTGTCTGGCTCGATTCCCCCATGATCGATATCCTCAAGGGGCCAGGAACGATCCAAACTAACCTGCCGGCTATGGTCCGTCAATTTGGCCGTTTCGGCATCGACATGACCAGGGAGCCCGTCCTCGTCTATCCTACCCTCCATTACCAAAACGGGGGGGTAGCCATTAAGCCCGACGGTTCGACCGATATCCCCAACCTATATGTGGCTGGCGAGGTGGCAGGAGGGGTCCACGGGCGCAACCGGCTGATGGGGAACTCCCTTTTGGAGATAACCGTCTATGGGCGGCGGGCGGGCAAGGCGGCTGCTCTGCGAGCCGAGGAAGTCGAGTTAGGGGGGTTGACCTTGGAGCATTTGCGAGATTGGGAACGGCAATTGAGAGAGGCCAACCTGGAGCCCCAGACAGTGTCACCTCTCCTCTTGCCGGACTACACGCGGCATACCCGACCAGTGTCCAAGGTAATGTGAGATCGCTTTCCCCATCTATAGCGCGCTCCCCTTGGAGAAGCCCTCTCCGTTGATATTATGGAAGGCTAGCGGAGGCGAGCGATCCTCAGCAGGAGCCCATGGAGGAGAAAGGTAGACTCGAGTATCACCCTCGGATCAAGGACCTCCCTCTAAGCGAGCGGCCGCGGGAGAGGTTAAAGCATTATGGTGCAGGTGCCCTCTCCACCTCTGAACTCTTAGCCATCATCGTGCGCACGGGCGTGGGCGGGGAGAACGTCATTAACCTAGCCAGCAGGCTTCTGGCCCAGTTCGGAGGGCTGAGAGGCCTGTTTATGGCGGACTTCGCCCAGATCGACGCTCTTAAAGGGATGGGCCAGGCCAAGACGGCCCAGGTGAAAGCCGCGCTAGAGTTGGGCCGCCGCCTGCTCACCGCCTCCCCCGAGGAGCGACCTCAGGTCAAGTCCCCTGCCGATGTGGCTAACCTCCTCCTCTTGGAGATGGGCGCCTTGGAGCAGGAAGAGATGCGCGTCCTCTTCCGTAAGATACCAAGAGTCGGGTGTTGGGCATATCCACCATCTATGTGGGGAGTCTTCACACCGCTTGGCTCAGGGTGGGGGAACTCTTCCGGGAAGCGGTGAGGCGCAATTGTGCGGCGATCATCGTGGTCCATAACCACCCCTCGGGTGACCCCACCCCCTCTCCCGATGATGTCAAAATCACCCAAGAGATCGCCAAGGCGGGTGAACTTTTGGGCGTAGAGGTCTTGGACCACTTAGTCATCGGCTCCCAGCGGTACGTCTCCTTGAAGGAGAGAGGTTTAGGTTTCGGCTGAGACTCTTCGATATCGCCTTTTTCTACCCTCTGGAGGAAAATTCATGTCCCAGGTCAAGGTCAAATGGGTGGAAGGAAAGCAATTCGTGGGCACGGATAGTACGAGCCACTCCCTGGTGATGTCATCCAGCGAGGAGGGCACCGGCTTAAAGCCGTCAGATCTTCTGCTCTTGGGGTTAGGAGGCTGTACGGGCGTAGACGTCATCTCCATCCTAGAAAAGCAGCGCCAAAAAGTCACCGACCTAGAGATAACGATAACCGGGGAGCAAGAGCCAGAACCCCCTTGGACCTTCCGCCGCATCGAGATAGAATACCTCCTTCGAGGTAAGGAATTGAAGGAGGAAGCGGTGAGGCGAGCCATTCAACTCTCAGAGGAAAAGTACTGCTCCGTGGGGGCCACCATCTCTGGAGTGGCCGAGATGGTGAGTAGTCTTCAGATCGTGGAAGAGTAACCTCGCATTTCAGTTCCTTGATCTGCTGCTTCCAGATGAGAGCCACCTACATACAGGTAGCCTTCCTCGCGAGATAAAGGCTACAATTAAGGTCGAATTTTGACAGAAAGGTAAAAATGTACTATGATTAAACTGACTTCTACCTTCCGAGAACGTGTAGGGGCAAAGGAGGAGCCATGTTACTGAGCAGGGGTGGAGACTACGCTATCCGAGCCCTGGTGGACCTGGCCAGTCGGCCTGGAGAGGAAAGGACTATCACTCGGGGCATCGCCCATCGCCAACAGATCCCTCCCGCCTTCCTGAGTAAGGTGTTGGGCAGCCTGACCCAAGCAGGGCTAGTACGCACTCACCGCGGGGCGGCTGGAGGGGTGGGCCTGGCACGCTCTCCCGAAGGGATCAGCCTCCTGGAGGTGGTGGAGGCGGTGCAGGGACCCATCATCCTCAACGAGTGCACCGACCCCTATCGTACCTGTCCTTTGGAGGATACCTGTGCCGTCAGCCAGACCTGGCGAGAAGCCCAGAAGAACCTGGAGGAGTTGCTAGGGAAGGCATACCTCTCACAGTTCGCAAAGGTTGGCTGAAAAGGTAGGCTTTGCACAAGCGAGAAGGGTCGCCTAGTACCATAGGAATCTTTATTTCGCATTTTAGAGCCGCGCTTCAGGCGCGGCTCTTTGCCTCTCTGGTCTTATCCCTGCTCCTCCAGGAGAGCCATCACGGAGGGGTATTCCTCTATCTGAGTGTGGGGTAGGAAGAGGGCGGAGACGAACTCTTGGGTGAAGCGGTTGTCGGCGCTCAACTCCATATAGGTCATCATCTGTGCGATCTGGGCTATCTCCTGCCGAGCCTGGCGGCTCAAGAGAGCCATGTAGGCCCCCCGCACCGAGGTGTTACCCAGGAACTTGAACTTTTCCCAAGGCAGGTCGGGCAAAAGACCGATCTGGATCGCCCTCTCCACGTTTAGGTATTGGCCGAAGGCGCCAGCGATCAGAAACTCTTCAATCTGGGATATCTCTACATCAAGGCTTTTGGAGAGGACGGAGTAGCCAGCATGGATGGCGGCCTTGGCCCGGATGACGTTTTCGATATCCACTTGGGTGATGGCTATATCCCCGCCGTGGGCCGTCTCGGTGCCCCAGGCCACCACGTACTCCCACCCGTGCTCTCCCCCCCTCACTCTGGGCGTGTCGAGATCCTTGCGCACCCGCCCTCTTTTGTCTACTATCCCGGTGATGAACATCTCGGCTAGAAGGGAGATAAGGGCTGAGCCGCAGAGCCCCCGGGGGGATCCGTTCCCTATGACTCGATAGGTAGGCTCCAAGGTTTGGCTGTTAATCCACACCTCCTCGATGGCCCCCGCCGTGGCCCGCATCCCATGCTCCACTCCTGCCCCTTCGAAGGCTGGGCCCGCCGAACAGGCACAGGAGATGAGCCAATCGCAATCGCCCAGCACTATCTCCCCATTGGTTCCTATGTCCATGAAAAGGGTCAACTTCTTGCTCTCGCAAAGGCCGGAACTTGCTATCCCCGCCGTTATATCCGCCCCCATGTAACTCCCCACACCGGGCAGACAATCGATGGTGGCCTCCGGGTTTATGTCTATGCCGATCTCCCTTGCTCTGACGGGCAAGGGGTGGTTTGTGGCTGTCACGTAGGGCTCCAAGCGGATCGATTCCGGGGGGATGGCTAAAAAGAGGTGGATCATGGTGCTATTTCCCGCCACCACCATCTTGTATATCTCACTACTCTTTATCCCTTGCCGCCCACAGACCCTTTTTAGGAGTTTGTTTATGGTCCCCACCACCAACTCTTGAAGTTCACGAAGCCCATCATCTTCGCTGGCGTAAATGATGCGGGAGATGATGTCTTCGCCGCGCGCGATCTGGCCGTTGTAGTCGATGGCCATATCTCGGACCTCGCCGCTCAAGAGGTCGACTAGGTAGACCACGTTGCTGGTGGTCCCGATGTCTACTGCCACTCCCCAGGAGGTAGCCGTCTTATCCCCGGGGAGGATATCGACCAAGCGCGGGGGACCCTCTGGACTGGCCCAGGTGTCTAGTTCTAGGACCGTCGTCACCTGCCAGTCCGCCTCTCGCAGCACGGCCCCCAGTTTCCGCAGGAGGGGCAGGTCGGCCACAAGGCCTCTGATTCCGTGCTCCTTAGTCAGGGCTCTCTTGAGACGGGAAAAGTCATCGGTATTGTCATCCAGGCTGGGGGGCTCCACCGACACAAAACAGTTTTGGATGGCCTGGTCCTGGCGCCAATCGTAGGGGAAGGGGAGGGCGATTTTAGCCGCCACCTTGGCGGTGGGGATTCGCCGTTCGATCCTCTCCTGAGGTGGGATGGTGACGACCAGATCGCTCTCGATGACCGTCTGGCAAGCCAAGGCCCAGCCCTCTTCCACCTCCTGGGCGGAGAGGCGGAGGGCGGAACGGCGACGCACCTCCCCTTCTTCCACGATGACCGCGCACCGCCCACACCGCCCCTGCCCCCCGCAGGGCATGTTTATCTCTACCCCTGCCTCTAGCGCGGCATCTTGGATGAGGCTTCCGGAAGGGACCTCGACCCTCTTATCCTCAGGCTTGAAGAGAATAGTGTATTTGATGGTGCCCTCCTGGGCAAAACAAGGCTCTGGAGCACCCAGACTCCACACCAAATTATACACAACTTTTGCCCGCCAGGTCAAACATTTTGACCTAGATCCAGCCTTTTGATATACTCGGTCAACTGATGGGGCCTGTGAGGTTGGACGATGGGTGTCGGTTGGAAGCCGAATCTTCGAGCCACGACTTTGGGCAGCCTCCCCCATACCGATGTGGTGAAGGGGACAGCGCTCTCCTTGGCTGCCACACCGGAGATACCGGCCTGGGTCCAGTTCCCCAGGCGCCACCCCAAAGAGGCGATGATAGTCCAGTTCACTGAGGGGATGGCTGGCCTGCGGGAAGAGGGAGGCCGCACCTTCTTCGACACGAAAGCGTCTGGCTTCGAAGAGGAGTTGCTAGGCTTCTACGAGCGCTATCTGGCTTTCCAGGAGGGGGAAGATGAGGCACTCGCGGCTTTCGCCCTCTCCCCCCAATACGCAGCGGGCTTCCCCGAGTTCCTGCGCCAACTCCACAAGCACCCTACCCCTCTGGTGGCCGTGAAAGGGCAAGTTACCGGCCCCTTCACCCTGGGGACTAACCTCACCGACCAGGACCGCCGCCCATCATACTACGATGAGAGGCTGCG
>JAUVHF010000172.1 GCA_030593425.1 Anaerolineales bacterium | reverse complement strand
TTGCCCCCAGAAGAAGGCCACCACACAAACGGCAGCGATCCTCAGAAGGTTGATCCAGAAAGTACCCAGAAGCCCGAGGAGGATGGTCTCCACCCTGCTTCGCCGGGTATGGGGGCCCTGGAGCCCGGTGATGAGGGTGATGACGAAGAGGATGAAACTCTGCCAGCCGACACAGTTCCAACTGATGTAGATCGGCAGAGTGCTGCCACCCTTAACCAGGTAGAGCGAAGTTTGACTGACGCTGGCCTGGATGCCGAAGAGCCTCAGGATGACGGCGATCATCCGCACCTCCGTGGGCACCACCCAGCCTTCAAGAACGGCATCCAGCCCCAGGCTCATAACAACGCGGGTCAGGAACTCATTGAAGGTGGTAACGAAAGGCAGGATGAGGAGGATCACCGAAGTGAGGATGAGTAGGAGTTGGTAGGTTGAACGCTCCCCTTCCCGGTTGTCTTGCACCTCTATTTGAGCCAAGCTCTTCCTCAGCACTTGTGTGCCGTCTTCCATGCCTCACCTCCTAACAAGCGTGCCGGAAGAAGCTGGTTCTCTTTTGTCTCTCTTTTTGTATGTATGAGGAAAGTGCCAAGAAGGAAAGCGTTTCGGGCCTGGTCACCCTCGGACCCTCCGCATCTCCCTCGAGGTGTCACATACTCTATCCCCCCTTCTTCTATGCCGTTGTTCACCCCACCGACTTCCTTGGGTCGTTCTACGGAGGAATTTAGAGCACCAAGAAGCCTCCCTTGCCAACTTGTGAACCGCTTCCACCAACAGATGCCAGGCAACATTCTCCACTTACTATTGTTGCAAGAATCATGCCCGCAGCTTCCTGCCCTCAACTCTCTACTCATCCGATACAGCAAGGTCCATGGTAGGCTCTGGCCATCGCTTTCCTCTGCTCCCCCAAGCACCCCAAAGCCCCACAACGCAGAAAAGGGCTTCCGCTTCCCCTGCATATGGGTTCTAGTGAAAACACTGGATCTAGTAGCATATGCAGGCAAGGGGGCTACATCTTGGGGTCCGGACCAGGGGATTAGATCGCCTGGAACGCGCGGCGGTGTCCTCTGGACCGAGAGACCAATCTGGGTAGGGAGGAGACTCTCCAGCGCGCCAGACGTTCGGCAGGCTGTGAAGGAGGTGATATTCTGAGGGAAAATGGGGGGGTTTTGCCCACTGGGGAATTTTCCGCAGCCAGTTGGTGAAGAATGGGGCCCGATTACGTAAGATGAGAGTATCGCCTCTTCGCCATCCGGCGCCTCCCAGCGGTCCTCTTCCTCTCCCACAACCTCTCTGTCCTCTCCCATCCCTAGGAGCAAGCGGAGTTGCCCACGGACGGAAGCGTTGTCATCGGCTATAAGGAGACGTATCTGGGCCACCTGGTCTCTCCCCTTAAGATTACCCTCATTTGCTACCGGCGTCAGTAGAACTTTCTCAAAGATATCGACTAGGAGACTTATTCACGCTATGTTATTCGTTATCCATGATTTTGCGGTTCTTGATGACTAGACCTTCGCTGTCAATCATACCCCATGGAGAGACGTTTGTCATCGGTCTAGGGGCTAGTTTTGCATACAAAAAAAGGCTGATCTTTAAATCAGCCTTTGGTAGTATTGCCCTCTCGTTTTGTGGGACTTAGGTCGTAAGACTTTGGTGCTACTGGCTATCGATATCCACTAGCGCCTTTTTGACGGCATAGAGGATCGCTTGTGTGCGACTCTCCACGTGCAGCTTGCTAGAGATGGTTCCCAGCTCAGCGTGGCGCGCAATCCCTCGCGCACGATGGCGTGATCAGCCGCGATCAGGATGCGTACCGGTTCCGTTTTTCTCCCCCCGATCTTCATTCCCTGCCGCAGCGAACTGCGCTCGCTGTATGATCATAGCGGCAAGCGAACCCTGATCACCGTTCCCCGGCCAGGCTTGCTGTCGATGTCCAAGGTTCCCCCTAGGATATGAGCACGTTCTTGCATGCCCATGAGCCCGAATCTCCTCTCCTTCCAAGCCCGTTGCGTGGCCTCTTCCACCGTGAACCCACAGCCATCATCTGTGATGGTTAGTTCTATCTCTTTGGGGCTATATCTCAGATCTACCGTAACCTGCTTCGCCTCGGCATGTTTGCTCACGTTAGTTAAAGACTCTTGTACGATAGCGAGGAGGTGCCCTTTGGCTTGGGGAGAAAGCTCTCTCTCCTGGCCAGTAACTTTGAAGGCTATTGCGAAGTCAGCCCCTTTCTCGAACTCAGCAACGCAGCTCTTCACCATCTGTGTGAGGCTGACCTCCTCCACATCTGGGGCCCGCAAATCGAAGACCAGACGACGCAGCTCTTGCAAGCTTGCTCTAGCCTGTTGCTTGATCTTACCTAGCTGGCTTTTGGCCTTTTTGGGGGTCCTCGCTATGAGCTTTTCACAGACCTCCAATTGCAGGATTACAGCGGTCAAGTCCTGTATTAACCCGTCATGGATCTCTTGAGCCAAGCGCTTGCGTTCCCAGATAAGTCTTGTCCGTTCCTGCTCAATCTGGGTCATGGTGGATGCAATTATCATCGCACTCGGATCAGCCAGCGTGGTTAGTTTCTTCACATCCCCCTGGTCGAAGTTCCGAGTGCCCATTCTATTGCTCACGGAGAGCACCCCTATGACTTGGCCTTCTAGGATGAGAGGGACGCATATGGCGTCCTTTATTTCCCGATCCAAACCTGCGAACCTGGGATCCCTGGCGGGCCCGATCAACAAGAGAGGCTCTCCGTGGTTGGCTACCCAGGCTGAAATCGAGCGGCTCAGTAGCCTTCGCGGGGCTCGAACCAGGCTCTTCTTGGGACCTCCGGCCAAGCCTACGGTGAGCAATTCCTGATCTCGGTTCATGAGGACTATGGAACCCTCGCTGGCTTCAGTAGCCAGGATCGCCACTTCCAGCAACCCGTCCAGCAAACGCCCTAGGGCCTTCTCTGCAAGCCGCGACTCATCGAAGCTTTCTGAGGAGCCTTGCTTCTTCCCCCCCGCCGGCCGAGGATTCTCCAAGGTGATCACTTGTATCCTCCGGGGCTCACCCACAATGAAGAGATCTCATCTCCGAATATCAGTTTACAGCAATTCCTGAAGAATGTCAACCGGCGGTTAGCCAGCGAGGCGCACTGGACGGGGTATTCTCCAGCATCTCCCAGAAATCGGGGGCACATTCTGCCCCCACGGCCCTCTCGATCTGGGCGATGAATGCTCAATCGGAGAGGGCACCCACCTGGCTCCGGGAAGGATATGGCAATACAATTGCAGGAGATCGAACAACAGGGCAAAGCCTCTCGGGAAGACCTAGAACAGGCCACGGAAACACTTACTCTCAAGAGCGAGGCCCTAAACGCCCAGGAGCTGACCTGGCGCTTCTACGAGCAGGTCAAAGATAGGCTAGACTATCTTATAATGCTGAACCCTTGACTGAGGAGAAACTACGGGATAGGAGAGAGCTGGCCAAGATTCTCTTAAAGGAAGGGGAGATGCGCATAGAAGGTCACATCCCAGAGGTACGATAAGAGCCGATTTTTACGTCATCTTCACCAGGGGGCGGTCGATCACCAAAGCAATAGTCTGGCTGAGGGGCGTCCTAATTGACCCCCTTTTTGAACCCCCGTTCTCCCATCTTTGCGTATATATTGTGTGACTCCCTAAAGCCTTGCTGAAAGACCCTCTTCATGGTACAATCTGGCCTGGTTTGCCCCATTTCGCTTCGCCTTTTGAGGAGGGCTCTTGGTAGCCATCGAGGAACAGATCGTCCTTTTCTTGCAGAACCTGCTCCAATCGATAGGCTGGGCGGGGATAGTGGTAGCCATGGCCATCGAGAGCGCCTGTATCCCCCTCCC
>JAUVHF010000103.1 GCA_030593425.1 Anaerolineales bacterium | reverse complement strand
ACGTTCTCTATGTCTATCACAATGGCCTTGATCTGGGTCATCTCCAGAAGGGTATATTTGCCTCCCAGCCTGCCTTGTCCGCTCCCCTTGCCGCTATAGCCTCCAAATGGGGTGTGGGGCTGCCAATAGGTACAGCCCTCGTTGACATTGACGATGCCGCACTCCATCTTCTCCGCGAAATATATGGCTCGACGGATATTGCTCGTGAAGACACCTCCCACCAATCCCCAGGCGTTGTCATTGGCGATCTCCAGGGCCTCTTCGTCGTGAGAGAAAGTCAATATGGGAGCCACCGGCCCAAATGTCTCCTCCTGATTCAGGAGCATATCCGGGGTCACCTCATCGATCACTGTGGGCTCGTAGTAGAGGTCCGTAGGGAACCCAGAGGCCCTCTTCCCACCAAACAATATCTTAGCTCCCTTCGTCAGGGCGTCCTCCAGATGTCTATCCACCTTGGCCGCCGTGGGTTCATTATTAAGCGGTCCCATGGTGGTCTCCTCATCAAGGGGATGACCCAACCTAACGGCCTTGGTCTCCTCGACGATTCCCGCTACAAATTCATCGTGCACCTTCTCATGGACTAGTATCCGCTCCGTGGAATCGCAGATTTGACCGGCGTTGGCGTAACAGCCATAAGCCGTTCGCTTGATGGCTGCGGGAAGATAGGCATCCTCGCAAACTATGACCGGCCCGTTGCCGCCTAACTCCAAGAGGAGGCTCTTGCCGGGGGCCTTATCGGCCACCCGCATCCCCGTCTCCGTGCTCCCGGTGAGGCCTATCCCCTGGATGTGGGGGTTGGAAGCGATCTCATCCCCCACGGTCGAGCCAGGACCGATCACTAGGTTGAGGGTCCCTTTGGGCACCCCAGCCTCCTCGCAACATTCCGCCATCCTTATGGCGATGATAGGGGTATAACTGGAAGGCTTCCACACTATGGCGTTCCCAGAAGCCAACCCGGCAGCGAGGTACTCGGTTGGTATGGCCAGGGGAAAGTTCCAAGGGGTTATCACCCCGTAGACGCCGCGAGGTTGTCTTATGGTCATTATCCTCTTGTTGGGGTCACTGGAGGGCAGGACCTCGCCTTCCAACCTCTTGATATCCTCGGCCGCAGCCCTCCACATCTCCACCGCAGTCTCCACCTCACCCCTGGCCTCTCGCAAGGGTTTGCCATGCTCTAAGGACAACTCCATAGCCAATTCTTCCCTCTTTCCCTCTAGACGATCTGCGATAGCGTGGCACAATCGGGCCCGCTCGAAGACGGGCATATGGGCGATGCGACCCTTGGCCTGATTTGCCACCTCTATCGCTCTCTTGACATCCGCTCTTGTGCCTCGGGGCACTTCAGCCAGGACCTCACCTGTGGCCGGGCTGCGGAGAGGGGTGAACTCTCCGCTCTCGCTCTCTACCCATTCTCCGTCGATATACATCTTAAGTCTCATTCTGCGCCACCTCCCCTTTCTCTAGATTGGTTAGTGGGCTGGCAAGGAAACGCCTTGCCCTCTAACGCGGTTCATGGTAATAGCGGTGTCTCTAATGATGAACGCTTTCCTAGGCTGGGTCCTTCGACACATATCCTTTGGCTGAAGCGACTGCGAGAAGCCTCTAAGGGGCAAAGATTCCCTTGGCTACTGTTCGGTTAGGAACCAAGGTCATAGATCTGGTTGCAAATCGCCTCCCCCACCTCCACTGTCCCGGCGGAGCCGCCCAGGTCCGGAGTTAAGACCTTCCCTTCCATGACTGTACTAATTATTCCCTCCATCACCATTTGAGCGGCCCTTTCTTCTCCCAAGAACTCCAACATCAAGGAACCAGCCCATATGGTGGCGGTGGGGTTGGCGATACCCTTTCCCGCTATATCCGGGGCCGAGCCGTGAATCGGCTCGAACATAGAGGGCCATCGCCTCTCGGGATTCAAATTGCCGCCTGGAGACATCCCCAGACTACCTTGTATGGCCCCTCCCAAATCAGTGAGGATATCGGCGAATAGATTTGAGGCCACCACTACGTCCAGGGTCTCGGGGTGAGTTATAAAACGCGCTGCCATGGCATCCACGTGCCACTTCTGCGTTTGAACATCTGGGTATTCAGCGGCTAACTCCGAGAAGATTTCATCCCAGAAGACCATGCTGTATTGGAAAGCGTTCGACTTGGTAACGCTGGTAAGTTTCTTCTTGGAGCGCTTCCGCGCCAACTCGAAACTGAAGCGAATCACCCGCTCCACCGCATGGCGGGTGAAAACGCTCGTCTGTAGGGCTACCTCGTAAGGCGTGCCCCCATGCACCCTTCCACCCACACCGGAGTATTCCCCCTCCGTATTCTCTCGCACACAAACGAAGTCTATGTCCTCAGGCCCTTTGTTGCGCAGGGGGCCCACTAGCCCCGGCAAGAGTCGGATGGGGCGTAGATTCACGTATTGCTCGAAGCCCTTACGTATGGGTAAAAGAAGCCCCCACAGGGTTACATGATCTGGCACCATGCCGGGCATCCCTACCGCGCCAAGATATATGGTGTCATAATCCTCTAGGATCTTGAGGGCATCTCGGGGCATCATCCGCCCATGCTTGAGGTAGTATTCGGATCCCCAGGGGTGCTCTTCAAGGTGCAGGTGAAAATCCCCTACTACCTGCTCAATGGCCTTGAGCACTTTGCACCCCTCAGGCACCACCTCCTTGCCAATTCCATCTCCAGGAATCACCGCTATTCTGTACTCTTTGGCCATTTCGCCCCACTTCTCCTTTCTACAAGGTTGGCTAATGATCCGGCAAGGAAATCCTTTGCTCTCCGGTGCGGTTCACAATACTAGCGGTATCCCCTAAAACGGACTTCATCGAGGCAACCCCCGCCTCTAGCCAGGACAGTAGGCCAAGGTGTAACCCCCTCCAGCCATGATCTCTATCTCGTTTCTCCCTCCAGGTGTGGCAAGACCTTCTCCCCAAAGGCTTCCAAACCTTCCAGGGTTGGGGCGGGCTTCAGCAGAAGGTAATTGATGCCCGCTTCCTCGTACCTTCTCAACTTCTCGGCGATGGCCTCCGGTGCTCCGATGAGCCCTTGGCCCATGATCTTGCCAGAACGGCTCTCGTCTCCTCCTAGCAACCCTCTGAGCCTCTCCTGAGCTTTCCTATCGCTATCTTCGACGATGAGATGGCAAGAGAGGGCGTATTCGATCTCCCTCTCCGCCAAAAGGGCCTTGATCCCCTGAACGCTATCCCTTGCTCCTTCCGGCGTCCTATCCCCCATAAGCCAGCCATCGGCCAGTTCGGCCGCCACCTTTTGAGACTCCCGGCTATTCCCCGCCCACCAGATGGGCGGATGGGGCTTCTGGACAGGTTTCGGCTCCACAGTGCAATTCTCGAGGTGGTAGTACCTCCCTTGGAAAGTCACCTCAGACTCGGTCCATAGCCTCTTCAACAACAAGATCTGTTCATGCCCCCTTGCTATAAGGCCCTGATGATCATCCCACTCAAGGCCATAAGCCTGGAACTCCCGTCTATACCAGCCCGCGCCCATGGAGAAGATGAAGCGGCCTTGGCAGATATCATCCAAAGTGGTGACCATCTTGGCCAGGACCGCTGGGTAGCGGAAGGCCTGACAGAGGGTGGTGTGGGCCAGCCTTATCCTCTTCGTCACCGCGGCCAGGGCAGCCACCACCGTCCAAGCCTCCAAAGCCCTGGCCGCCTCTCCCCTCATAGGGTTGAGCAGATGGTCAGGCGCCCAAATCGAATGCAACCCCATCTCCTCGGCCAAAAGTGTCACTTCCCTGGCGTAAGCGAAATGGGGTTCCGGATCGGTATCGACCCCCCGGATCATAGTCCCATACATAGGAAGATAGACGCCGATTTTCAACTTGCCAGGCACCTTTCAACTTCTTCAAAATGGCAGGGAAAGAGATCGGCCGAGCCCCCTTAAGGGGAGAAGCCCCCATTAGCCTCGCTGGCTATTTCCCAAACGCCATGCTTAAACCACTGGTGATGTATTTACGGAAAATGAGGGCGAATAGTATGGGCGGTATGATGGCCAATACCACCGTCGTCGAAGCCAAAGCGTAACTTGCATCGAGATTAATAGCCGCGGCGCTGAGGACCACGGGAACGGTCTTGGAGGCCATGGTCTTGGTGAGAAGCACGGCGAAGAGGAACTCGCTGTACGAAGCCATGAAGGCAAAGGCTGCCGTAGCCGCTATCCCTGGAGCCACCACTGGAATGACCACCTTGGTCAAGCATTGAAACCTAGTGCAGCCATCCACCATGGCTGCGTCCTCCAGGTCGGGAGGCATGAAGTCGAAATATTTGGTCATGAACCAGATGGTGAAGGGAAGGGTGAAGGCCAGATAGACCAAGATCAAGGCCAGGTAGGTATCTAGGAGGTGCAAGCGATCTATGATGACGAAGAAAGGTATGGCTATGGCTATGGTGGGGATCAAACGACTCATCATGATGAAAAAGAAACTGGCATCGCGTCCCACGAACTTCAATCTACTGAAAGCGTAAGCGGCCAAGACGCTGATGGCCACGTTGAGAGCCATGGTGGCTGTAGAGACGACAAGACTGTTCTTGAGGGCAGGGATGGCCGCCAGAGCCTCCCCGGAAGCGTGATGGCCCATCCTTATTATGCCAGGATCGTAATCATAGGCAGGTGGCGGCACTCGCGTGATAATGAACTTGTAGTTGTCCAGAGTAGGATTGTGGGGTATCCAGTGAGGTGGAACGGAGAAGAGTTCATTGTCCAACTGAAAACTCGCATCCACGATCCACAATATGGGACCGATGAGCCAGAGGGCCAAGATCGCGCTTGCCACATAGAGGAAGATCCGCTTCTTTCTTGACATCCTCGTAGCCGCAACTCCTTTCTCTCCTGCCGAAAGCCACCCTACTCTTTGTAGAGTTCCTCGCTGCGCAGAGTCCGGAAGTAGAACATGGCCATCACCAAGGTGAGGAGGGCTATTATGAAAGCCAACGCCGCTCCTCTCCCCAGATTCAAATGGGTGAAGATCTCGGTAAAGGCATACCATGCCAGGAAGGTGGTGGCATCGGCTGGCCCCCCGCCGGTCATCACGTACACCAGGTCGAAGGTGATGAAGCCGATCAAGGTCTCCAAGATCAAGAGTACGGTCAAAGTCGGCCTCAGGAAGGCGAAGGTCACATACCGGAAGGTGGCCCAGGCCCCGCCCCCATCGATCTTGACCGCGTCATAGAGTTCGTGGGGCACCACCTGGAGGGTGGCCAAAAGCAATATGGCCGCCAAAGGCACATCTTTCCACAGACGAGCCACGACCAAGGTCATTTTAGCCGCAGTTGGGTTGCCAAAGAAAGAGTAGTATCTATCGATGATGCCTAAGGAGTAGAGGAGCCCGTTTATCACCCCTACGTTTCCGGCGAACATCCACCGCCAGATGATACCGGCCATGACTACCGGGATGGCCCAGGGGATGAGGATGAGAACCTGCAATACCTTGGCTCCCAAGAACTTCTCATTCAGGAGCAGGGCGATCAATACCCCCAGAATGGTATTGCCCACCACAATCAAGGCAGTGAATTGAGCAGTTACCTTGAAGGAACGACGGAGGCCGGGGTTCTTGAAGAGGTCGGCGAAGTTCTTTGTGCCGGTGAAGGGGTGTTGTTCAGGCTGGGTGAGAACGTTCTTATGCAGAGCCAGGTCCAGGTTGTACAGGACGGGGTACACAGTGAAGAGGACGATGAGCAAGATGGCGGGAAGGATGGAGAGATAGGCGTAGAGATGTCTCCTTCTCGTCGCCCCTCCCACGCCAGCCCAGGGCAGTCGCAGAACCCGGGCTAGAGAGTAACCACTTGACGGAGGGTTTCTTCCCCTCATCATCCCCCTCCTTCGCAAGATGCCATCATGGCTGTCATCTCTTCAACCTCGAACCATCCCCACCGTCTGGGCCCAGGGAGGCCGGCACTGCCGGCCTCCCTGGCATTGCGCTTGGCTGGGG
>JAUVHF010000164.1 GCA_030593425.1 Anaerolineales bacterium | reverse complement strand
ACGTCGCACTAGGGGAGGGGTTGGAACCGGCGCTGGTCGGGGGATACCCTCCCTGCAAGGGGTGAGCGACGGTATGGCCTCCTCGCTCCAGTCGATGAGCGATGGGCTGACCTCGCTCCTCAATTCCGCTGGCTCCACCCTCTCCAGCGCACCTAGCAGTTCGGGCGGTGGTGGTGGCTGGAGCGGAGGTGGTGGCGGAGGAGGTGGTGGTGGCGGAGGCGGCGGAGGTGGTGCTGGCTGAAGCGTAATCTCTCAAGGAGGCAGGGATCGTGATCGGGCAAGCAAAAGTGGTGGGGGTGATCCTCATTATCGCGGGCTTGGTTTTGGGTACTGTCTGTAGCCTCTGGTTGGCCGGCAATGTGGCTGGAGGCCAGTTGCAATTCACGGGCTTCCTCCTGGGCTTGGCGGGGATCGTGATCTTTTTGGTGGTCCCTTTGCTCGGCGGGGGTGGTTACCTCCTCATCCGGGGCCGAGAGGAGGCCCGGGAGTTCGCCGAGGTGGAGAAGGAGAAGAGGGTCCTGAACATGGTTCAGAGCCAGGGAAGGGTGCGGGTCTCCGACGTCTCTTTGGAACTGAACGTGAGTCGCGACCAGGTGAAAGATTACATCTACGACCTGGTGGGGAAGGGGCTCTTCACCGGCTATATCGACTGGAAGGAAGGGGTACTATACGCCAAGGAAGCGGCCGAGATGGAGACCAACAAGTGCCCCAACTGTGGTGCCACTAGGGAGTTCGTGGGCAAGGGCATAGTCAAGTGTGAATACTGCGGGGCGGAACTCTTCTTATAAGGAGGGAGATATGGATCTAAGGGAAAGGGTAGTCGGTGCCCAGGAAGCCTTGGAGAGGCTCGTCCGGGCCATCCCCGGCTACAAAGGGTACAAAGAGAAGGAGTTGCGACGGGAGGCGGACAAACTCCTGCGGATGCATCTGGCGCGTCGTTTCGAGGAGCAGCGGGGAAGGCTCACTGGGGTTCAGTCTCGACTTGTCGAGGCAGGGGAACTCAAGGCTGTGGTGGCCTTGGAACGGGCCATGATAAGGCTACAACTCCTCATCGATCGCCTTAAGACGGCTGCTTATGGTCATGCCGGTCTCTTTGACGCGGTGAAGGTGAAACAGGAGGAGTTGGATGCCCTCTATAATTATGACTACGCTCTCGCTGGGGGGGTGGATCGGCTATCGGAGAAGTTAGATAGTTTGGCTGCCGCCACGGCGGCGGAGGTGATAGCCGCGGCTGGCGAGGATCTGGTCTCCCTTCTGGAGGAGATCAATACCACCTTCACCAGGAGGATGGATGTGATACTCGGTCTGGCGGGGACCAGTGAGTAAGGAGGGCTAATTGGGGCGTAGCATCAAACTAGATAAAGGAGGAGGGAAAGATGGTTAGGATATTTGACATAATCGAATGGTTCGACCCCTCGGGGAGGGAGATGGTCCATCGCATCCCGGAACATGGCTCCGGGGATTTCCGCATCGGCTCTCAGGTGATCGTCCGGGAGGCCCAGGCGGCGGTCTTCTACCGTGATGGGAAGGCGTTGGATACCTTCGGGCCGGGGAGACATACCATAGCCACGGCCAACGTGCCATTACTGGTGAACCTCATCGGCAAGGTGTTCAGCGGCGAGACCCCCTTCAAGGCCGAAGTCTACTTCGTCAATATGCGGGAGTTCTTGGATCAGAAGTGGGGAACCCCGGAAGCGATCGCTCTGCGGGACACCGACTTGGGGATGGTGCGGTTGAGGGCCTTCGGCACCTATTCCATGCAGATAAAAGAGCCCCAACTCTTCGTCACCAAGATCGTGGGGACTCAGGGCCTCTATGAGACCGCGGATATAGGCAACTTCTTGCGCAGCATCTTGATCTCCAACCTCACCGACCTCTTGGGGGAGACGCAGAAGTCCCTCTTCGAGTTGCCCAGCCTGTACGACGAGATAGGGGCGGGGACAAAGGTCAAGGTCCAGGACGACTTCGAGGCCCTGGGGCTCGACCTGAAGACCTTCTACGTGAGCAATATCTCGCCCACAGAGGAGACAGCCAAGGCTATCGATGAGCGGGCGGCCATGGGGGCCATCGGCAACATGCAGGCCTACCTCCAGTTCAAGGCGGCGAGGGCCTTGGAGGAGGCGGCAAGTGCCCCTGAAGGCGCGGGAGGCATGGCCCAGGCGGGCATGGGCTTGGGTGCCGGTATGGGGATGGGGGCTATGATGGCTGGGATGATGACCCAGGCCATGCAGGCCGGCGCGCAGGCTCCCACCATGCTCTGTCCCAGTTGCTCGGCTCAGATCCCGGCCGGTTCGAAGTTCTGCCCACAGTGCGGGGCCAAGATCGGGGAGGAGATGATCTGCCCCAACTGCAAAGCCGATGTCCCCGCGGGCTCCAAATTCTGCCCCAACTGCGGAACCAAGATAGGGTAGAATGCTCGACGAGTGATTTTAGGGGAGGGTGTGACCTGTGCGCTCTTCCCCTGCTTCACCTTATTCCAGTGCTAGCCAAGAGCGTCAGATGGTAACATCCCTGGCCCCCGGCCTGGCAAGTAAAGGGGCAGGCTGCCATCGCCACGGCAGGCTGACGCCACCAAGAATCAGGACTTTGTGTCTGCCTTAATATGGGGTCTGGGTTTACCCCGGACGAGGCTGCTGTTGATGGTATGGACCTAGAAGGGAGTGAGGATGCGTTTCGATGGCCGGAAATACGATGAGATGCGACCGGTTAAGATCACCCCAGGGTATCTGGATTATCCGGAGGGGTCGGCGCTGATAGAGGTGGGGGAGACCCGCGTCATCTGCACCGCTAGCGTGGAGGAGACGGTACCCCGTTGGTTGAGGGAACAAGCGCGGGGGTGGGTCACCGGCGAGTACGCCATGTTACCCCGCTCCACCCGCCAGCGCACCCCCCGGGAGACCCGGGGCTTAGGCGGCCGCACCCTTGAGATCCGCCGTCTCATCGGGCGAGCCTTGCGCGTGGCCGTGGACCTCCGTCTCTTGGGAGAGCGGACGGTGATCATAGATTGCGATGTCCTCCAGGCCGATGGGGGGACGCGCACCGCCGCCATCACCGGGGGTTACGTGGCCCTGGCCATAGCCCTGCGCAAGTTAATTAAAGGGGGGCTCCTTCCAGCCAGCGTGCTCAGGACTCAGGTGGCTGCCATCAGCGTGGGGGTGCTGCAGGACGAGCCCCTCCTAGATCTCACCTATGAGGAGGATTATCAGGCGCAGGTAGATTTCAACGTGGTGATGACCGCGGAAGGGGAATATGTGGAGGTGCAGGGCACGGGAGAAGGCGGGCCTTTCTCTCGCCAGATGATGGATAGGCTCTTGGACCTGGCTCGGAAGGGTACAGAGGAGTTGCTGGTGGCTCAGAAGGAGGCGTTGAAGGGGTATTAAGGAGCGCAGAGACAGAAAGTCCAGTAGGCAAACGCCTACCGGACCAATGCCTCTCTAGTTTGCCGCTCAGGCGAGCGGCCCTTTCTTTTTGCTATGGGCTTCCAAGGATAACTCGATCACTTTGGTGATCAGGTCCATGGGGCTCATCCCCTCTTCGGCCGCTTGGTGGAAGATGCAGGTGGAGGGGGTCATGCCGGGGAGGGTGTTAGTCTCAGTGATGATCACCTCCCCATCGACCACGAAGCCATCGATGCGGGCGTAGACCTTTGTCCCCAAGGCTTTGTAAGCCTGGAGCATTACCTTCTGTACCTTCTCTATCATCTCCTGGGGGAGGCGAGCGGGGGTGATATTCTCTCCCTCGCCAGGCAGGAATTTCTCCTCCAGGGTGAGAAAATCGCCGCGCGGGGGCGTCTCGGTGGGGAGAAAGGCAATGGGGTTCTCGTTGCCTATCACTCCGCAGGTGATCTCCGTCCCTCTCAGCAACTCCTCGACTAAGCAGGTGATGTCGTACTGGAAGGCTTTTTCCATGGCCAGAGCCAACCCTTCCCCTTCCCGTACCACGGAGAGACCGATGCTGCATCCCTCTCGCGTGGGCTTTACCACGCAGGGATAGCCTAAGGTCTCCTCGATCTCCTTCTCCATCTCCTCTCTT